>NZ_JAJLOZ010000008.1:0-74272 GCF_025548615.1 Arthrobacter sp. A2-55
CGATTCCGATGACAAACGCTGCAAGAGATCTGGACATCCGGCTCATTATTTGATGGTAGTCGGAGCGGCCCCTCCCGGCCATGGCGGTGTCTTCGCTGCAAGTGTCCAGGAGCGGTAGCATGCCGAGCTGGAGGATATTGAACTGGTCGACGCAGATTTGCAACACCAGTATTTGACGCAGTTGCTCGCCCCTGTCGACCCCTCAAAGTCGGTGCTTCAACGCATCGCGGGGGCCTTGAGGGTCGACATGTCGGCCGATTTCCTTGTGGCGGTCTGCAGTCGAGACGACAGTTTGCCGGTAAAGCGACGTTTTGCCTTGAAATCGCGAAAGAACGACAAGGTTTTCACATACGACCAGAGGCACCACACGCGGGTCATCAAGCGGCGTCGACAGGGGGTGGCGCCCGAGCTGGAATTTGATGACGTGTCGCTGTTTGAGGGAGCGGCAGCGGCCGTGGCACTCCTGTCGGCAGGCTCTGCCAACGTCCGCCCCGCAGTTCTCGCCGCACGGGAGATCATGAGTGATCTCCCGATGGGGTGCACGGGGATCTTCACTCTCGGCGACCGGTGGCAGTCCATTGTCCGCCACCGGATGGCACAGCTCGGGTGTGACCCGGGCCAGTTGGTCCATCCGCTTCTGCGACGGTGCACGGACGCCGAGAGGGAACGGTTGCTGGAGATGGCCGTCGTATACCTGCGCACGGGAAGTCTGGTCAATGCCGCCGTCGAACTGCATTGCCACAGGAACACCATTGTCAATCGCCTGGAGTCTTTTCAGCGACACACTGGGTTGGACTTGCGGCCGCCCGCCGATGCATCAGTCGTGCTCCTCGCGCTCCGGTAATGCCAGGTACGGCACTGGTGCCATCCTGCGCGCAGGTGGGTTTTCTGGGAAACAGGTGTTTTCACTGCGTCCTCCCATCCGTCCATGAGGGGACTATTCCTGCGCCTTGCCGGCAGGGGGGCCAGTGGCCCCGGGAGGCTCGACGGCAGCAGCGGGCGTGTCAGGCGGCGTTGTCGCGAGGGCGTCCCGCCCGGTCCAGACTTTGATGATCGACCAGCCGACGGCGGTGAGCGGTACGGCCAGCAGTGCTCCGACCAGCCCCGCCAGGGTGGTTCCGGCGGCGAGGGCGAGGAGGATGGCAAGGCCGTGGATGCGCAGGACCTTGCCCATGAGCAGGGGCTGGAGGACGTGGTGTTCGAGCTGGTTGGCGCCGACAAGGACGATGAGCACCACCAGGGCCGGGACCGGGCCGTTGAAGATCAGTGCGACGACCACGGCCAGGGTACCGGCGGTGGTGGCGCCTATGATCGGAATGAATCCGCCGATGAATACGAACACGGCCAGCGGCAGCGCCAGGGGCACGCGCATGATGGCCAGGGCCAGGCCGATGATGAGCGCGTCTGTCAATGCCACCAAGGCGGTGCCGCGTACGTATCCGCCCAGCACGACGGCGCCGTGATCGGCCGCGACGTGGGCCTTCGTGCGTTGGGTTGCGGGGAGGAAATCGAACAGGAAGTTGCGGATCCTATCCCCGTCCTTGAGGAGGAAGAACAAGATGACGGCCATCAAGATCGCCCCGACGGCTACCTCGGAGGCCACGCGGAGCCCGGTCAGGGCTTCGTTTCCGAAGGTGGCGCTGAGGATGAATTTTTGTATGGCGTCTCGGGTGGAACTGATTTGGGCGTCGGTGATGGGGTAGGGGCCTTGGACGAGCAGCCCGTGGAGTCGGTCGATGCCGATGTCGGCCTGGGCGGCCAGGTCTTTTGACTGGGAACGGATGAGAAAGACAATGCCGGTGATCACGCCGCCGAAGACCGCCAGGATCGCCACGAATGATGTCAGCACCGCCACGGCCCGGGGCCAGCGGTGTCTGCTCAGCCAATGGACCAAGGGGCTGATCGCCGCGGCAAGGATCATTGAAAGCAGGATTGGGGTGAGGACAAGGGGGACCCGTGTGAGGGCCCAGATGACGCCCGCGACAAGGGCAAGGACCAACAACGCCTGGGCTGATCGGATCGCGGACCGGCCCAGTGCGTCGCCCCAGATCGCGGGCAGTCCTTGTGCGTATCTCCCGCCACGGGCAGCCACCGGGGTTACCGGGGGCAGGGGTTCTGCGGACTCGCCGGATTGAGTTTGCGCCATGGAGGCAATTCTCGCACCGTCGAGGGTCGGATAGTTGCTCCGTTGCCCTGTTGCGCGGCGGGAAGGTCCGTGTACGAGGCCCCGTCCAGCTCGACACCGACGGCGCCGGGGTTTTCCTCCAGGTGCGTGAGCGAACCTGTGCCGGGAACGCACACCATGACCGGTGCGCGGCGCGGCAGCCACGCCAGGGCAAGATGCGGCGTCGTTGCTCCGGGCGCCGGGGCGCTCCCTGAAAGATTCAGCCATGGCGGGCGAGTTCATCGGCGGGCACGGGTGCCAGGGGATAAGTCCAATTCCCGTCCGGCGGCACATTCGGGTACATCCCCGGACGAGGAATCCGCGACGTTGCGGCGGCTCTGCCCGGTCGAGATGGTAGCGAATTTCCCGGCCGCCTTGCTGCCCTCCACGCTGACCAGTAAATATTGCCCTTGCGGGCGAGCAGGGAGCCGCCGGGCTGACCGGAAGAAGGCCGGACAGGAATGGGCCTGCCGTCGCCGTTCGGTTTGCCGGTGGTTCACGGCAAGATGGCCGAATTACGAGGGCTCAAGGTTCGAAGCAGCATCGCTGGGTTTCTGTCCTGCGGGCACGTTCTTGCCCGTCGAAGTATCTATTACCGGCGTGATTAGGACGATCCAGGGGTCAATTTATGCCAGTTACGCCTCCGGGCAGCCCGAGCTCCAGGAAACCTCGGAATCTGGCCACTTTTTGGGCCCAGCTGTCCAAAAAGATGAGGTGGCGGTCATCAAATAGATGAGCGCAAGTGCAAGAAAATCCTGTTGAATAAGATGAGTAAAAGATGGGTGACCGCAATTCTAAGCCCTTGCCGTCGCTGGCCCGGGGGACATAACCGCAGGTCAGGGCCACATTGGTGCCCCGGGTCGGACTCGAACCGACGGCCAAGAGAATCTGACGATCTGGATTTTGATGGGTGCCGTTGATTGTCAAAATCCGCGGCTTTCCGGCATTTTTGTCTGCTTCTGCAGCTTTTGGCATGCAATGGCATGCGGGAGTTTTTGTTTGAATGAGGTGAGTAAAAGATGAGTGGCCCGATTTGAACGTTGAGCGTAATTCGCATTCGCCCCTTCAGTGACTGACAGCCAGGTCCATTTTCAACCGTTATTGGATGGTGGTGGCTGCGGCCAATTCCTATCATTTTACTCCAGGCTTCGAAGCGCGTTCGGGTGAGGGAGGACTGGTCATTATTGGCGGCGAACTGCGGTTCGACTTCGACGTCGGGTATGGGATACGGGGCATTGTCGGGGGTTTTTGATCGCAAGGATCATGTCCAGCGGGTTGCCGGGGGAGCGGCCAGGGTTGTGGTGCGTCAGGGCGCCTTGGTGTGTTTGTCGGCGCGGTGGGTTGTGCGGGTCCAATGCTCACGGGCGTTTCCGTGTGCTGCGGTGGAATTGCCAGGTTCGGGTTCCGCAGGCCCCTGGGCGACGTTGCCGTGGTGGGCTTGCCTGTCCATACGACAAGGGACATGCGGCTAGCTGGGAGGTGCCCTTCCTCTACGGTCAAAAGGTCATGCCTGAGATGGTCCATGCCCACGGTGTGGCGTCGGGTTGTTGTTCCTCTCCGTGATTTACGGGTGCCAGAGTGACAGGGATTCCCAGCCTTCCCGTGCCCCCGTCGATCCAATGGTCATCCCACTGGCCGTGGGAAAGGACCGCAGCGTCGCGGGAAGCAGGCGGGGGTTCGCGCCAAGGGTGAATGAGGCGAGGTGCTGAAGCAGGGTGAGCATCGCGAAGGTCGTGTCCTTCAGCGGGGCGATGAATTCCAGGGAGTCGCCGTGGCCCCGGTCGGGGAGTTTGGGGGTCAGTGAGTAGTAGCGGTTGTAGAAGCGCCCGTGGTGGGCGCAGACGTTGCGTAGGACGTTCAAGGCGCGCAACCACGATTTGAGTTGTGCGGCATTGAGCCCGAAATGCTGGGCGACTTCATCGCGCACGATGAGAGGGGCGAAGCTGAAGAGGTAGGAGAGGCCGCCCCAGTCGAGAACGTCGACGGCAACCCAGATGGGGATGATCCCGTGTCGGTTGTTGCGATGGTGGATGATGAAGTCTTCGCGTGAGTCCGCTTCTTGGCGGTCGAGTTTGGCGAGCCATTTTGGATAGTCCTGGGACCGGTCGATGGATAGGAGTCCGGGCTTGCGATGGATCAAGGGGTCAACAGCGCCTAGCGCGTACCCCATCAAGGCGCGGAGATAGGTTTCCACGTGCTGGACCACGGCGAAGGTTGACGATCGGAGCCGGTTGTCGAACTCCCACAGCGATTGAACCTGGGCCAGCGACGTTCCCGGGCGAAACTGGCCGGTTCGCGCGCCGCCGGGGGCTTTTAGGCGGAATGGATACGAGTAGCCGCTGAGCGTGTAGTAGCCGGCCCGCTGCAGAAGTGCCAAGGCAGACATGGTGTCCTCAACGTGCATGCCGCGCCGCTTGAGAAGGTCCAGTTGGTCAGAATAGGATTTGTGCGGTTTGGGATCCATCCACTTACTCTCATCACCAGTGAAAAGTAAAGACCGGCCCTGGACCCCTAAGGGCGGAACCGGTCGTGTTGCAATAAATTTACCACAGAACTTGGACTGACTGAGCCGGCGATCTCACTACCAGCGTCGAGGACACGCCTGCAAAACGTTGCTGGGTACCGACTTGTTTTTGCAGACAGGGAGCTTTGAGTGCTCGCCCCATGAAGAAATCATGGTTACCGCCACGGGTCACTTTAACGTTGCAGAGGACAGTGACCTTTGTATTTAGGCAGCCCCGATCTAATTTGCGTCCTCCATGGCGCCTGATCAGTGTGAACGCGCGACGAAACGAATCGTCGGGGCGGGACGAACGGGGCGACAGCAGTGCCGACCAGTGCGCAACGCCCCGAACGATGAAGTTCGATAAAACTTTCATATGCCTCGTCGATTTTACTGGGTCGGGGGCCAGTCCCCCGTCCTCTATGAGGCGAGGGACTGTCAAGGCGTTGCTCCCGCGGCGGGGATGTCGGCGCGTTCCTTCCCGGGACTTCAGAAACCTCCCGTCGTTGGTCCCGCTGAACCGTATGCCGGTGTCGTGAAGGTCGAGTTGGAGCCGGCCTGCCAGGCGTCTGCGGAGGCCGGGTAGTTGGCTTCCTGGCGCTTGATGCACTTCCACTCGATGGAGGTGTTCGGCGGGAGATCGCCGATCGTTCCAGTCCACGTGGGGTAGGAGGTAGCGTCGAGCTTGACGGCGCTGGCTGGCGACCAGTTCCCCAGCTCGGGGACGTTGCCTACTACGTAGACCGACTGCCCGCTGGTTGTGGTGCCGTTCGAGCAGGTGAAACTGGCTGAGGCGGGTGTCTGGCCGAGGGTGAATTGGAACGATTTCGCGGTTCCGACGGGAGTGCTGTCGGATTTGGCGACGACGAGGTTTCCTCCGGCGTTGTACCAGCCGCTGGCGGAGGCATCGAAGGCCGCCTTGTTTGAGTATTGGGTCAGCATTACTCCGTTTAGGGTTACGGCGGAGGCCTGGGTTTCGTCGGTGACGAGCTGGACGACGTTTTGGCGGCTATCGGGCGCCCCGGCGTAGGTGCCGGACGCTGCTGCAATGTTCACAGTTTCAGTGGACCCTGACAGTTGCTGGGTGATGCTGGTGAGGCGTTGCGCGCCCGTCTGATAGTTGATCGACTTGCCGTCGTCTTCGGTGAGGGTGAAGTTTGAGGCGTTGGTGTCGGGGTAGACCTGGGCGACGAGTTCGTTGCGGGTGGTGGCGTCTGTTCGGGCGCCCGTCACGTTCATCGTTTTGTCATCGACGTACATCTTCGGCAGGATCGCTCCGGCCTTGGCAAACGCAGGGAGCTGGAAGACTCCGTTGCTCCACTCGGGCAGGTTGTTGACCCATTGGCCGGTGCTGACATATTTCTTGTTCGTGTGATAGTCGTACCAGGTTCCGGCGGGCAGGTATATGTTTCTCTGCCGTTCGGCCGATGCGGCGACAACGCCGACCAGCATGTTCGGGCCGATCATCTTCTCGCTTCCCATGGATCTGACGTTGGGGTCGTTCTGGTAGTAGTACACCAGCGGCGGGGCGAGGGGGTCCCCGGTACTGTAGGCATTGTGCGCCACGGAGTAGTAGTAGGGCGTGAGCTCGTATCGCTGGCGAAGGTTGGCCAGGTTGCTGGGGACGTCGCCGATCTTGTCCGGGGCTGTTTGCTGGCAGTTGCAGGTGTTGTCGGTGTGGGGGCGGATCGGGACGTCGAACCAGGCTGAATTCGCGAACCACTGGGTGTAGATCTCGTTGATGTCTGACCCGGCGACGGCCTCGTCACGGTGGAATCCGCCGATATCGGAGCCGAAGTAGTCGATGCCGGACATCGACATTTCCATCTGGACATTGGCTTGATCAGCGAGAGCGGTCATCCGGGAGGCAATGTCACCGGACCACATGGCTGCGCCGTCGCGCTGAATGCCTGCTGCTCCCGAGCGGGAGAGTAGGAATGGTCGCTGGGTTGAAGATGCGGCGGTGTACCCTTTTGCGACGCTGTTGGCCCATTCAAGGGCATACAAGTTGTGGTAATCGGCGTGGGCGTTCTTACCGGGAAGCAGACCGGCGGTCCAGTCGTTGGGGTCGTACATCTCGGGTTCACCGAGATCGAGCCAGTGGCCGAGAATGCCCATGTTGACGAGGGGTTGCTCCTTGGTCGCGGCCCAGTAGGCGCCGGCGGCCAGCTGAGTTCTGTCGATCATGCTTCCGCGGCCCCACCAGTCATTGGCGGTGAGGTAGACGGGGGCGCAGGTGGAGCAGCCGGCGCGGGCCAGGTAGCCTTGATTGGCCAGATTGGTGTACTCGGGGAGTCCCTTGCCGATGTATGACTCTTCGATGGTCATCAGGCCGATGCCTTGGACGTCGCGGTAGTCGGCGATCTTGGAGGCGGCGTTGGGGAAGTTTGTCGGGTCGAACTGGAGGGTGCCCATTTTGGTGTTGTCAGAGCCGGCCGTGACGCCGCCGAACCATTGCAGGTCGAGCATGAATCCGTCCACGGGAAATTTATCGGCGCGCAGGCCGGCCAAGGTGTTGTCGATCTCTGCCCAGTTTTTGTACCCGTATTCGGAGTTCCAGAGCCCGAATGCTTTCTGTGGGGGCACGGGCGGGTGGCCTGTGAGGTCCATGTAGCTCTTGCGCAGGTCGGGCAGGCTGGGACCGGTCATGACGAACCAACGCAGCTGGTCACCGTAAGTGTCCATGGTCCAGGGGTCCGCGGTGAGGTTCCAGTCTTGTTTGTAGACCTGGTCGACGAAGAGCCCGTAGTTGGCGTTGTTGGCGCCGACGGCGAAGAGCACAGGGATCTGGGTGTTGCCGACTGGGCCATTGTCGACGTCGTAGGTCATGGTGTTGCCGTAGGCGCCGGGGGAGGAACGGTCGACGCCGACCCTGTTGCCGTCCGCGTTGCCTCCGGTGAAAAATTCTTCGCCGAGGCCGTAGGCGTTCTGCATGGAGGACTTGGTGAAGGACAACCCCTTCCACGCTGAGGTCAGGTTCCGTGGGCAGACTGTGTGCAGCAGCAGTGCCGGTGTCCGGGTCGTGTCCGTGACGTCGGCGCACATGGTTGTGGTGTCGACACTGACCAGGATGTGCGCCGTGGTTAGGGTCGAGGCGGTCTGGGTGAAGGCAGTGGGGCCTGCGTAGCTGGTCGATGAGACTTGGTCGGTGGTGGGTATTGCGACTCCGGCGCCAGGCCCGGATCCGGTCCCCATCTCGAAGTGAACTAGGTCGTCACTGAGGGCTTCCACGACCAGGTAGTCACCGGCTCCGGTGAACTGGACGCGCTGGATCCCTGCGGCGTGGGCTGGGACGGCGGTCACGAAGGTTGCCCCGGCGGTTGAGGCAAGCAGCATGAGCACTCCGACGAGGATACCGCTGAGGCTGTTTCGGGGCCGGTCTCGGCACGGGGCGGTCATGGCCGGCCCAGGGTGAGGTTGTCGAGGTTGATTGCGGCTGTGTTGGCGGTGTCGTAGGAGATCTTCACCGAGTGCCGTCCTGAAGTGAGGGTGGCGTTGACGGTGGCGGAGGCCCATGTGTCCCAGTTGGCCAGGGCGGGCAGCGTGAGTGTTCCGATGGAGATCCCGTCGACGTAGACGGTTCGGGTGGCTGGCCCGCCGGTGGCGTTGGCGTAGCGGAAGGTGAGCTGGTGGGTGCCGGTTGCGTTGGCGCTGATGTCGAAGGTAAGGGACGAACCGGCGGCGGTGAAGCCGTCGACGAAGCCGGTGCCGGTGAACCCGGCGTGGTTGGTGTTGGTCGTCGTGCCCGTGGTCGTGGCGAATTCCGCCTCATAGGCGCTCTTGTTGACGCCGGAGATGACGACAGTGCGGGTGGTGGTCCCGGAGGCTATTTTGGCGAGGGTGAACTGCTGGATGGGATCCCAGTACCAGCCCGTTGCAGCGGCGGTGAGGGCGCTGAGCGTGCCAAAGGCGGGCAGTGCGCTTCCGTCTACCGTGACGGTGCTGGGGATGGAGGTGTTGACTTGAAGGGTCGCAGAAGTGGCGAGCGGGGGCACTGTGGCGGTGACCTGATGGCTGCCCCAGTTCTCAGTGCTGGTGACCTGCTTGACGGTACCGGCTGCGTCGTCGAAGTAGTCGGCCGAGGTAGATCCTGCGGGGTAGATCCGGAAGACAAGGTTGGTGTAGTTGTAGACGTCGTTGCCGATGCTTCCCCCGTATTCGTAGTTGGCGTTGAGGTTTAGCGGAATGATCGCGCCGTCGCGGGCGTAGACCGGGATGGCGGAGGTGTCGGCGGTGTAGGTCTTGTTGCCGGGACCGGATGCTTTGCCGCCGTTGATGACGTCATACCATTCCCCTCCGGGGAGGTAGAGCGTGACCGAGGTCGCCCCCTGGAAAGTGATGGGGGCCACGAGCAGCTGGCGGCCGAACATGTACTGCAAGTCCAGGGGCGCTGCCGCGGCGTCGCCGGGGAAGGCCAGCCGCATGGTTTGGAGAAGTGGCAACCCGGTCAGGGAGGCATTTTTGGCCTCGGTGTAGATGTAGGGAACCAGGTTCATCCGCGTGTTGGCGAACTTGCGGAATGTGGGGATCACCGTAGTGTCGCCCGTGCGGGCCTGGACGTTCCATGGGGTTCGGGCCTCCGAGGGGCTGGGATCGGATTTCTCGGAGTGGTACTGCATTATTGGGGAGTAGGTTTGCTGGGCGGCGGCCCGGAGGTAGAGCTCGCTGCTGGGGAAGGTCCCGGTGAATCCGGCCATGTCCCACGCCCAGAAAGGAATTCCGGACTCCCCGCCGCTCAAGCCTGCCCGCAGGGCCTGCTGGAAGGCCGAGAACGTTGAGGCTTGATCGCCGGCCCAGTAGATGGAGTGTGCCTGCGCGCCTGCGGTTCCGCCGCGGCTGAACAGGACCCCGTTTCCGCCTTTCTTGTTTTGGACGTAGCTGCCGTAGGCGCCGGTGTAGGCGTTGGTGTATCCGTTGTGCATCTCGTCGCCTTTGCGGCCGTCGAAGAATGAAGCGTTGCGGCCGAAGACCATTTCGCCGCCGTCCGTCTTCATTCCGTCGATGCCGACGTCGTCGAAGAGGTAGGCGCGCTTGCTCATCCACCAGGCGGTCGCGGCGGCGTTGGTGAAGTCCGGCATGGTGCTGTCGCCGAACCATTCCCCGGTGGGGATCCGGTATTGTCCGCCTGCCCCGTCTCCGATCAGGTAGCCCTGGGTGGAGGCGTAGCTCTCGTCGTTGAGGTGTTGTTGCGGTGCCGTGGCGGGGTTGGTATTAAAGTCTTGCTTGAGTACTGGGATCTGCCACAGGACGACTTTGATGTTCTGGGCGTGGGCGGCGGAAACCATGGCCTTGGGGTCATTCCATTCGCCGCCGGAAGGGAAGGTGAGGTCGGAATAGGCAAGGGCGCCGCTGCCAGGTTTGGCCGTGTAGGTGGCGCCATGCCAGACGTAGAAGGTGGCCTCGTCGCTCCACTGCTCCAGGACCAGAACGCTGTGGGGGATGTTGTTGCTGGTGACGTTGGCGAGCTCGTTCGTGACCTCGGTCTGGGTGTTCCACTCGTTGGCGGACATCCATAAACCAAAGGCCCATTTTGGGGGCAGCCAGGGGCGTCCGGTGAGAGAGGTGTAGGCGTCCAGGATGTTTCCCTGGGTACCGGTGAGGAAGTGGTAGTCGACGGTGGAGCCGAGGGATCCACCAGTGTCGATGGTGAAGCCGACCATGTCAGAGAGATAGGTGCACACGTTGAATAGCGAGTAGCGAGTGCTGGGGACGTACACGCCATAGCCTGCGGAATTGGTGAAGAACGGAACCGACATGTAGGTCCGGTGTGTGGGGCCTTGGTCCTGGTACTGGTTATAGACGTAGTTGTCGACGTCGTGGCCGCGTTGGTCCAGGTAGTCGTATCGTTCGCCGAAGCCCTCGAACCGTTCCCCTGAGGGGGTCAGCCAGTGGTCCTCGATTTTGGTAACTGTGGTGGCGCCGTCGCTCGCCCATCCGGTGTTGCGGAATGTGGCCGGGTCGTACTGCTGGGCAATCAGGGTGGTGCCGTCGGCCTTGTAAACCGAGACCCGGTAGGGGCTCTTCTGGATCTTCACCTGCAGTGCGCTGGTGGTCAGTTGCAACGTGGTGGCGGTGTCGGTGACGGTGTAACCCGTGGCGCCCGTGATATTCAGGCCTGTGCCGTTGGGTGCGATCTGGACGTGGAAGCGGTCTGGTGCGGGGAAGGTGTAGCGGATCTTGGGGGAGAAGCTTCCGGACGTGTCACTGACTGAGACATCGACCGAGGTGGCGTTGTCGGTGTAACCGCTAACGTTGCCGGTGCCTGACCAGTCGGTGACGGCGAAGCTGAACGGTCCGCTGGCGATCGCGCCTGTACCGTCAACGTTGGCGTGCACGGTGTAAGTGATCTGGTCGCCCTTCGCGAAGGTGCCGAGGTTGACCTTCCAGTAGCTGTTGTTGCCATTGTTGTAGTCGAAAGAGCAGCCAACATCGGTCTGGGCGATCCCGTTCTTCGTCCAGGACACCCAGCACGTCTGTCCGGGAGAAACCGGCCATGTCGCCGAGTGTAGCTGGACGGCCTGGGCGGACATCGGGTCGCGCGGACCGCGTTCGGTCGGCGTAGTGCTGTACAGCTGGTCGTAACCGGTGGGTCCGTGGAAGACGCCACTGATTGAGTCGGCGAGGGCCGGGGCGGGGCGTACGACCGCTGGCAGCAGACTGAGCGGCACGGCGCCTAGGATGCCGAGGATGGCGACGCGGCGGGAGACCGTTGGTGGGACTGGATTGGAAATCATTGTCCTGCTCTCTTTCCTTTGGAGGTGTGCCCATCTGCTTCTGAGGGGTTGATTAGGGCCGATTGGCGCCTGTCGAAGCGGATGGTCGATTCGGACAGTTGGTAGTCCTTGACGCCAGCGGCCCCGTTCGCCTCGGCGTTGGCGGGGGTCACCCGGTGGCGGTCTCAGTCCGTCGTCGTGAAGATGTCTTTCATGTTGTTCCATGCTGCTGCCCTGACAAAGATGGGAATCCGGTTCAAGGGTGCAGGCACCTTGACCGTCCGCTGGCCGGAATGTGTTTCCCCGGTCCAGGCATCGACCCATTCCCCTTTGGGGAGGTAGGCCGTCCATGTTCGGGCTCCCTCTTCGGTAACGGGTGCGACGAGGAGGTCTTCCCCGAGCATCCATTGCAGCGGGTGCTCCCATACTTCTTGGTCTTCGATATTGTCGAAGTAGAGTGGGCGCATGAGTGGGGCCCCGGTGTCGATCGCTCTGCCGGCTTGTTGGGCCAGGTAGGGGATGAGGCGTTCGCGCAGTTCGACGAGTTCGCGGAAGGTGGGGATGACGCTGTGGTCGCCGCTTGTTGCCTGAATGTTCCACGGGGTGCGGTCCCGGGAGGGTTTGCGATGGTGGTTGAACTCGGAGTGGTATTGCATGATGGGCACGAATGCGGCTGCCGCGGCCGACCGGAGGTAAAGCTCCACGCTCGGGACGTCGCCGGAAAAGCCGGCGAAGTCCCAGCCCCAGTAGAGAACGCCGCAGGCTGAGGCGGAAAGCCCGGCGAACAGGGACCAGCGGAATGCGTCCCAGGTGGAATTCTCGTCCCCTGCCCAGAACGCGCCGTGGGCCTGGGAACCGGTAAAGCCTGCACGGCTGAAGGTGATGGGGGCCTTGCCGGCGGATTCAAGCAGATCGCCGTAGGCCTTGGCGTACGCTACCGGGAAGAGGTTGTTTCCTTCGTCTCCGCGCTTGCCGTTGAGGTAGTGGAGTTCTTCGCCCCAGGCGTGTTCTCCGCCGTCGGTCTTGAACCCGTCGATGCCGACTTCCTCGACGAGGTAGCGGCGTTTCTCGGTCCACCACCGGGATGCTTCCGGGTCGGTGAGGTCCGGCATGAGGCTGAGCGGGAACCACCATCCCCGGTTCCGGTAGGGACGCAGGTGCCCGTCGGGGGCTTCTTCCTGGATGAGCCGTCCTTCGCGAATCGCGGCCTCCGCGTCGAAGCGGGCTTGTCCTTGCGGGTGGGGGCGCATTTTGATCAGTGGGATCTGCCATAGGACAACGCGGATGTCCCGGGCGTGAAGGTCATCGACCATGGCTTTCGGGTCGGGCCAGGCGCCGTGTTCGGGAAAGGTGAAGTCGCTGAGGCGGTGTGGTGAACCGTCGGGGGTTGGTTCGTATTCGGCGTCGCGGAACGCTGTGAAGGTGGCTTCGTCGCTCCAGGCTTCGATGACGACGGATCCGACGGGAATTCTCGTCTCCCGATGGAGGTCCATTTGGCGCATGACTTCGGCTTGGGTGTTCCATTCGTTGCCGCTGGCCCAGAGCTTGAACACCCAGTCGGGGAGCTCCTTGGCGCTGCCGGTGGTCGACAGGAAGGACTTCAGGACCGTGGTCGGGGTCCCGTCGAAAAACCTCAGATTCAATAGGGTGTCCCCGGTTAGGGGTTCGGGGCCGACCTCGGCTTCAATAAGGAGTCGGTCTTTGTCGGAGGCTCCAATGTCGTACCAGGTCCGTCTGGAGGTTTCGAGGTGGAATCCCCAACCATCCCCGCCGACGACGTGGGCGAAGGGCATTGGCAGGTATGTTTTCCGGTTCGCTCCCTGGCTTTTGTATTGTTCAAAGACGACGGCGTCCAGCGTGGTTCCGCGGTGTTCGAGGGCATCAAAGCGCTCCCCGAAGCCGGTGACGCGCTCGTTGCGGTCCAGGGGGAGGGAGAAACGAATGCGCAGCGGCCGGACACCGTCGTGTAGTACCTCCACGGATTCGGGGACGACCCGGTCCCTTCCCGTGACGCTAAGGGCCTGGCTGGCCGGTGACCAGCTGGCGGTGCTGTAGGTGAACCATCGGGTCGTTTCTTCCCCGCCGCTGCTGGACCGGGCCGTGAAGCGGTACCTGCATGTTGTCCGGGCCTGCGCCGGCCCGAGGGTTACTTGCCAGCCGCTGGCCGATCGGGCGAGTTTGGCTTGGGCGGAGGCGAGGTGGCCGCCGTCGATGACCTGGCCGCGGGATGCCGCGGGAACCCGGGTGAGGTTTTCAGTTGTTTTGGTGACGGTGCCGTTACTGTCGGTGACTTCAAGCTCACAGGCCACGTCGCTGAGGCCGGGTGAGGTTCGCACGCCGAGGGTGACTGGTTCCCCGGCGACGGGGTGGGAGGGGCTGCGTTGTTCGGTGTCGTCAACGTAGGGGTGGCCGGAACCGAGGGGTTTGTGGCGAATCATTGGGCATTTTCTTTCGCTGCGGGAACGGGGGACGGATCGGGCGTTACATGGGGCATGTCGAGCGCGATGGCCAGACGCACGAACATGGCGTGACTCCACAGCAGCGGACTTGCCGAGGGCCCCCACCGTTCGATCCAGGGTTGAAGGTGATCGGGGGCAAGAAGGTGGGCCTGAACTTGTTCGGGGAGTTCTTCATTCTCACGGGCCGCTGAGGCGGCCCAGTTCAGTAGTTCGTGGGCTCTTCCCTGGTTGCCGGCAGCGGTGTGGGCCAGCCCGAGGAAGCAGCTGAGCAGGGGCCATTGGCCGCCGCCATAGTAGGTGTCGGCCAGATACCGGTGAACTCCGTTGCCGACGGTGAGCTGCTCTTCAATGGCCGCAATCGTTCCATTTGCCAAGGGAGTGTGGAGGGCAAGGAAGTTCATCGGTGCAATGAGGGCAAGGAGGCTGGCATCCACGGCCGTGGTTCCCAGCCATTTCGTCAGGTGGTTCTCCCGTGCACCGTCCTGTTGGACCAGCCGACGGATCTGCTCCGCGGTCGATCCGGCCAGGTCGGCGGACGGCTGCTCTATCCATCCGGTGTGGCTGATTTTTTCCAGGCCAGCGGCGAGGCAGCCCAGAGTGCTCACGTGCACGTGTTGGGCTGATTCCTCCCACCAGTCGTAGCAGGGGCGCTGCCAGGACGCGGAAAGGTAGTCAATGGTGAGCGTTATGGAATTTGACCAGCGTTCCAGGGGCCGGCCGTGGCGGGCGCTGTGCTCGGCCAGTGCCCAAAGCCAGGTGCCGTACCCGTCGAGTTGAAAGTCCCACCATTCATCGTTTCCTTCGGCGCCGTCGATGGTGAATCGGGTGGGGAGCATGTTTTCATCGGCCGGCGGCCGGCCTGCCAAGCTCTCGGACACAATGTGTTGGATCCTTGCGGCGCGGGACGTCAGGACGTTGGAGCACCAGTCAAAGAATCGTTCGGCTGATTCGATTTGCCCTGCGGCCGACATGGCGTCAGCGATGAACGAGCCATCACGAAACCAGCAGTAGCCGGCGTAGGCGGAAAACGAGGGGCTCGCGGGGTAGGCGCCGCCGGGGTCCTGTTGTTCCAGGATTAGCTCGATGCCGGATTTGACCATCGCGCTGACATCTGCTGCCATGCCGGGGGTTTTTGTTGATTCTGTCTTGGACTTGTCGGTCATGGGCTTCTCTTTCAGATGGGGGGCGGGTCGCGGTGTCGGAAGTTGTCCGTGTCGCCGCGGCCCGCTCTCCGGCCGTGTACGGGTTGTGCCCGTCTTATTTCAGGAGTGCATTGATTTGGTCTGCCGCGCCTTTGAGGGCGTCGGCGGCGCTGGAGCGCTTGGCTTCGACTTCACCGAGGGCGTTGGTGATGATGTCGACCATTTTTTGCTGGTTGTCGCCGATGACCGGGGGGAGCACGACCTGGTCAAGGGCGTCGAAAATGGCTTGGCGGTTTGCCGGCTTGCCCTTTGCCAGGTAGGGCTTGAGGACGGAGTCATCGGAAGTGGCCGGGAGTTCCCATCCTGCGCTGATGCGGGTCTGTGCCATGACGTTCGAGCTGGTCATGTATTCGGCCCATTTCTGGGCTGCGGCCTTGTTCTTGGTGTTGGCAGATACCGCGATGGCGTTGGAGAATTCCGCACTTGCTTTTTGTGTGTCGCCCGGTTCGACGACAATGTCCCAGTTTTTGGGTGAATCGGAGAAACTGCTCGCCACCCAAATGCCGCTGTGGAGCATGCCGAGTTTGCCGTCCTTGAAAAGTTTCGTGTCAAAGTCCGGGGTGCCGGCGCCCTGGGCGGGTGTGGGCATGGTGGTTCCGCTCTTGCCCGCCAGCCATTCTGCGGCCTTGATGCCTTGGGGCGAGTTGAACGCGACGGATTTTCCGTCGTCGTTGAGGAACTTGCCACCGGTTTGGGCCAGTGCCTTGTAGAACTCGTAAAAGCTCACGTTCTGAAAGTCACCATAGACGCCGGCTGCGCTGTTGGTGATTTTCTTTGCTGCAGCGGTTTCGTCGGCCCACGTCCAGCTGGCTGTGGGATAGGAGACCTTGGCGGCGTCGAAGAGTGCCTTGTTGTAATAAAGGACGACGTCGGAGAATGAGCTGGGGAGTGCGTACTGCTTGCCGTCTGACTGGTATGACTTCAGCAGGGACTGCTTGTACTTGGAACCGTCGACTCCGTCGAGGCTGGCTACTGCCCCGTTGGCCACGTAGGAGCTCAGGTTCGCGTATTCGATGTCGAAGGTGTCCGCCTGGGTCCCTGCAGCCAGGTCGGTCTGGAGAGCGGTGGTGTAGTCCTTGTAGGGCAGGGTCGTGACTTGGACGGTGATGTTGGGGTTGGCCTTTTCGAAGGCCTGAACGATGGTGTCAAGGTTCTTCTCGTTGCCTCCGTTGGAGGTGAAGTTTGAGTACTTGACGGTTACTTTTGCAGTGCTGGAACTGTCGGTGCTGGCTGCGGATCCGCAGCCCGACATGGCGAGGATTGCGGCGAGTGCCAGGCCCAGCGATGCCAGGGGCTTCTTGTTCATGTGTTTCTCCGTTGGTTAAGGGGGAAGCAAGACGGTCCGGTCTATTTGAGTCCGGTTCCCGCGACCCCCTGGATGATGTATTTCTGGGTAAAGATGTAGAGGGCCAGCATGGGCAGGATGCTCACCACTGATCCGGCCATGACGATGTCCCATTGGGTCGTGTACTGGCCCTGGAGTCCTGCCAACGCCACCGGGAGGGTCTTCATGGCCGGGGTGCGCAGGATGATGAGGGGCCATAGGAAGCTGTTCCAGCTGTTCAGGAACGCGAAGACCGTCAGTGTCGCCAGTGCCGGGCGGACCAGGGGCAGAACGATGAACCCGAAGATCCGGAAATGCCCGGCCCCGTCCAGTGTCGCCGCCTGGTCCAGGTCCTGCGGCACCGAATTCATGGCCTGCCGCAGAAGGAACACGCCGAATGCGCTGGCAACCCCTGGCAACAGCACGCCGAGGTAGCTGTCGATGAGGCCCAGGGTTTTCATTTCCACAAACAACGGGACCACCAGAACTTGAAGCGGAACCATCATGGTGGCCAGGTACACGGCGAATACCGCGTTGCGTCCCTTGAACGGCATCCGGGAAAAGACATATGCGGCCAGTGAGCTGGTGACAAGCTGGAAAAACGTCGTCAGGACAGCCAGCATGAGGCTATTGAGCAGTATTTGGGCAAAGGGAAGGCGTTGGAGCAGTTGGGTGTAGGCGGACAGTGATGGGTTTTTGGGAATCAGCTGCGGTGTGGCAGAGAGTCCGGCGCCTGGGCTGATGGAGGTGACAAACGCCCACACGAACGGCAGGACCATCAGGATCGCACCCGCGAAGACGAGGAGATTCAACACGATCGAGGGACGCTGCTTATGCATAGTGGACCCATTTCTTTTGACCGCGGACTTGGATCAGCGTGATGGCCAGGATGAACAGGAATAGCAGCCACGACAGTGCGGACGCTTCGCCGGCCCTGCCGTATCGGAAGGTCAGGTCGTAAATTTGCTGCACGACGACCTGTGAAGAGTTGTTGGGACCGCCGCCGGTCATGGCATAGACCTGGTCAAAGACTTGGAATCCGTTGATCAGCGACAACACCACGACAAAGAACGTCGAGGGGGACAGCATGGGAAGGGTAATGCTGAACAGGCGTCGCCAGCGGCCGGCGCCGTCGACCGTCGCCGCCTCAAACAATTCCTCCGGAATTCCCTGGAGGCCGGCAAGCAGGATCACCATGACAAAGCCAAGGTCCTTCCACGCCGACGCCAGGATGATCGACGGCATGGACCATGCCGGATCTGTCCACCAACCGGGCCCCGCGATACCGATGAGTCCAAGGAGCCAGTTGACGATTCCCGTGCTGGGGTTGAGCAGCCAA
This sequence comes from Arthrobacter sp. A2-55, assembly GCF_025548615.1. NCBI lineage: Bacteria > Bacillati > Actinomycetota > Actinomycetes > Micrococcales > Micrococcaceae > Arthrobacter > Arthrobacter sp. A2-55. The sequence continues at coordinate 17,705 of NZ_JAJLOZ010000008.1, forward strand.
CGCCAAACTAGTGCAACGACGATCCAGCTGGTGACCACGGGGAGGAAGTAGAACCCCCGCATCAGGTTCCGTCCCTTGATGCGGGAATTGAGGGCCAGTGCAATGGCCAGCCCGCCGATGTAGACCAGGGGCAGGTAGCCGATGATGTAGTAAATGGTGTGCAGGAAGGCGCCTTGCGTCCCGGGGTCGGTGAGAAGCTTGGTGTAGTTGCCCAGTCCCACCCATTTCATCGGACCAACAAGGTTCCATTTGTTCAAGCTGATCCATAAGGCGGAGAACATGGGAATGATCGTGAAGAACAGCAATGGCACCGCGCTCGGTATGAGGAAGACAGCGACGGCCAGCGCATATTTGAGACGTGGACGGCCAGCCCGGCGCCGGGTCCCGGGACCCGGCCGGCGCCGTGGCGGGGCGGTCGGCCCGGGGCTGGCGGACCGCGAGTCTTGTAGGGCGGTCACTATCCCACCACCCCCGCCGGCACATTGGTAAGGCGGGCACGAACCCGCCGCCCCTGCTCACCTGAACTTTCTTCACTGTAAAACGGGGCAGAGGCCACGAGGGCGGCCGCACCGAGCGCCCAGGCCTCGTCGTCCCAGGACTCCACGATCACAGGAATGCTTCGACGGTCTGCCGTCAGCGCGCCCCGAAAGGCCCGCTCGAATTCCGAGGCCCAGTGGCGCCAACCCCTGGTCCCTTCGCCGCTGACAATGACGACCTCCGGATCCAGCACCTGCACGAGCCCGGCGACGATTCGGCCAAGCGGCCGGCCGGCCCTGCGGAAAATGTCCAGGGCAAGCTGGACCCCGTCGTCGGCGAGCCCCTGCAAATCAGCGATGGCGGCTGAGGGGGTAATGATCCCGGCCTGGCGGGCATGCTCCACAAGCGTCTTTTCCCCAACCAGGGCTTCAATGCATCCGTGGTTGCCGCAAGAGCACAGTGGACCGTCGTCAACAGCGACGATGTGACCGATTTCGCCGGCACCGCCCCTGCTGCCCCGCACAACCACGCCGCCGGTGACGAATCCTGCACCGACGCCCTCCCCAATGGTCACAACCAGGAACTCGGCATGCTCACGACCCGAACCATAAAGCCGTTCGGCAACGGCAAGGGCGTTGACATTGTTCTCCACCAGCACTGGAACATGCAGTTCCCGACTCAAAACCTCCCCGAGCGGCACCTGCCGCCAACCCAGGAGGCTGGAATCGACAACACCGCTGCCCTGGGCGTCAACAGACCCGGGAACGCCGACCCCGATCCCCAGAAGCGGGGTATCACGTTCTTCGCCGACGAATGCATGTACGAGCGAGACGAGATCAGACAGGGATGTGAACGACGTCGCATCGTAGTCCTTGCTGTCCGACCGGACTATTTGCCCGCTAAGTTCCGTTTCGACGAAAGCAACATGATCCTTCGAGACCTTCATGCCCACCACCCGCCTTGCCGCCGTGGCCAAGCCCAGCATCCGGGCAGGACGGCCGCCATTGGAAGGGGACATGGACAACTCCCGCACCAGGCCGTCCGCAATGAGATCCTTGACCAGCTGGGTCATCAGGGCGGGGGAGACCCCCAACGCCCGGGCCAGGTCAGCCCGGGACGCACTTCCGGAAGTACCAAGAAATGCGAGGATCGCAGACCGTGTGACGTCGGCGTTTCCGCTTGGCCGAACCATTGAAATCTCCTTTGTTTAGGACTTAATAAAGACTAAAACTATGACGTGGCTCACGTCAAGACTTTTACGGGGTCCACATTGGATGGATTTTCGTGACGCCATCACGGTTGGCCCGTTTCTCGGGAACGGGAACGGTTGACAACGGTGCACGGTGAGGGTTGGGACGCCACAGCCAGCCGCGGTCGGGCATTGGAAGCGAATCCCCGACGACGTCAACGATGCTGGTCTTGCGAACGTCAACCCAGACCCTGGGCCAGCACTCGGGTATGTCAACTGCAACTTTGGCCCTGGCCATTGTCCGCACCACACTTGGCCATATGTTCCGGCGACGGACGTCCTGGAAAAGACCCCGGCGATCCACGCTTCGCTGGTGCAGGCCCGGCGCATCGGCGAGGGCGAGTCCTGCCGTTGCACCTCCAGGACGCGACAGTGGCGCGCTAGTTCACTCTTTCCTGGCCGTCGGCGGTGATAGGAGCTTTTCCGAACCAGTCCCTGCCCACGATGCTTTTGATTAGGGCGACGGGGACCCATTCGCCCCGGCAGTTCTTGTCATCAGGTTCGTTCCAGTCGACGGACCCCCGGTGGGGGTCCTCGCCGCGGGCGGTCGGGTGGCGGTCCGAGGCCGAGACGACTGCCATCACCCCGAGACCTGGATCAACTCCATTCCTGGCTTGCATTTCCAGCACGTTGATTGTGCCGCAGCTGCGGCAGGATCGTCGAATGCGAGCGCAACGAAGGGGAACAGGTCCTGTACCGGCCGCTGCAGCCCGGCAATCATTCGGGGTTCCCAAATAGTGCCGAGCAGAACGCCGCTACCCAAAGCCATTCTGTGCGGCGCCAAACAACTGGACTCTTAATCCCGACGTCTTGACAAGGGGCACTACGAGGAACATAAGAAGATCATCGCCGCCCTGGAGCCCATCGAGACTGGAGCCATCGAGCAGACTCAGGCTGAATGCTACGACTGCCAGGAGGGACAAGACTGCAGCCGCCGGAAGGTGGCGGAAAGGGCCCAGCTGCTGAGCATTCGGGCCGAACGGTGCCCCTTCCTTAACTGGCGTGGGTCCTCAACAGCATCTCATCGTGCGGACCCGGTGTACATGAACCACGGCAGGCCCGGGTGGGGCGAATGTTTCCGGTGCGTGGACGGGCTTCGCCGCGGCTTATGTCCGGAACCCAGGCGGCCATCGCTAGGCCGTGGCACTTGCGGGCGAAAAGATGAGTTGGGAGTCTTCAAATAGATGAGGGCAAGTCTGAGAAAATTTTGCCGAAATAGATGAGTAAAAGATGAGGCGGGTCATTTTTTGACCTAACCGACCCTGACCTCGCGCACATAACCGCAGGTCAGAGCCATATTGTGCCCCGGGCCGGACTCGAACCGGCGGCCAAGAGAAACTCAGGACTTTCATGCCAACAGCCGCCGTTGACCGTCAAAAACTGCCAGTTTCTGGGGGCGGACGGGACAGCGGGTCCTTTTGATATGCCAAGGATTGGCACTGGTTTTCGTTGAAAAACGTGAGTAAAACGTGACGAGGCCCTGCAACGTAGCCCTGGAGCTGTTGTTTGATGGCCGTTTGCAGGTTCATCGGCATGGCTGGTGACATGTCACCGTTTGTCATGGGCGGGCCGTCGTATGCCAACAAACTTTGTGGTCCAGGGTGTGGTTTCACCTCATGCGGGAGAGCCTCCGGTTTCGCGGTCAATTCTGATTCTTGGTGGCGTTTTCGGGGGAGAGATAACCATGAATATCAAGGCATCAGCGAAGGTATTAACCAATGGCAGGGCACCGATCTGGTGTTCGGACCAGCCCGGATGAATGTCATTTACGTGACCGAGCTGCGAACGGTCAGAAGTCTGACGCGGGAAGCAATCTGAGACCGAATTCCAGGCGGCGAGTCCGAAAGCCTGTCGGAGGGCGGGCCTTGATACACCCCTTGAGTTATATGACCTAAGTGTTGTATTCTGGTGGTAATGTGGAACATCGATGCGGGTTTGGTTGAAGCATGGTTGTTCGGTCTGGATGACGACTCCTATGCGCAAGTGGTTGCTGCCCTGGAGTTGTTGGCCGAGCGCGGGCCGCAGCTTGGCCGGCCCTTGGTGGACACCGTTGTTCGGTCGCGGCACAAGAACATGAAGGAACTGCGGCCAGGGTCCAGTGGGCGGTCGGAGCTGCGGGTGTTGTTTGCCTTTGATCCGCGGCGTCAGGCGATTTTGCTGGTGGCGAGGGACAAGGCTGGAAACTGGTCTAAGTGGTACACGAAAAATATTCCGATAGCTGATGACTTGTTCGATGATCATTTGAAGACTTTGAAAGGAGAGTCGTGATGGCTATGTCCATTGAGGAGATGCTGGCGAAGCGTCCGGTCGGCCGGGCGGTCGTGGAGGGGCATAAGCAGCGGATGCTTGATGAGGTTCGTGCTTACCGTCTGCGTGAACTGCGTGAGGCGTCCGAGCTGACTCAGGTACAGCTGGCTGGTCGTCTGAACGTTACCCAGAACCGGGTTTCGCGGATCGAACACGGTGACATTGACCGCGCCCAAGTCGACACGCTACGCAAATATGTTGAAGCGATCGGAGGCACGTTGCGCATCGAGGTCGAGCTCGGGGACGAACGCATCCAAATCGCCTAAATGATTGAAAACGCAGGTGAGGAATCGCCATCGCCTGCGCATACAGAGCCCCAAGCAGTCTTGCCGTGCCGAACTCCTGACTGAAACCGTGGCAAGAACCGCATCGTTTGTCGCCCACCGGACAAGTTACCGGACAGGCTAAACAGGACACAAAATATGGCGCCAATTCAAAGCTGCTGGTCAGGGCGAGTCTGACCGGTGAGAAAACGGCTTACGGGTTCGGCGTCTGGCCGACTGCAAGGTACTCGCCGCGTTGGAATGGACCTGCCGCAGCCGGCCGTTGGGATGGTGGTTTAGGGCAATTCTGCCGAATTACGAGAGCTTGAAGATCGGATCCGCCACGCCGGGCTGTTTACGGTCTTGAGGGAATTTCTTTGGTAACCGGCGGTCGCCAGTTCCGTGAGCAGGGCGATCGGAGGGCCAATTATTGGCAGTCAGGGTCGCAGGTCGTTCGTGCCTGGATGAGCCCCGGATTTCCACCACTTTTATGCGCGCGGATTGAAAGTCGTGACCTCAGATGGATTCGAAATAGACCCCGAAAATTTCAGAAATGTGATCAACTTTTCGTTCAATAACGTGAATAGAACGTGATCTGGCGCCTCGGCGCACCCGGACAAGAAGAGTAAACCCGCAGTTCAGAGGCCTTTTTGTGTTCCGGGCGGGAATTGAGGCCATGGCCAAGAAAATCGCGGCGCAGAGCCCTCGAGCTAATTGAGGAGGCGCCTGCAAATAATGTGTAAAGAAGGTTCATCCCGCAGCATCATTGGGCAGCGAACCGACTCTCTTCCTCCGGGAATGCTTTGAGCGGTACTGTCTGGCCTGCATTGGTCTCGAGGTCAAGTCCCGTGGAGTGGTGTAGCCGTTTTGTGATGCTTCGAGGTTGTTGAGGGGTTAGAAGTTGTAGTTCTCGGACGGCTTTGCTGGTTCGGTGTCTTGCCTTGGGTTGTTGCCGGTGGGTTGCCAGTCGGGGTGGATGGTGCCGTCGGGGAGCCAGAAGTCTTCGGGCCAGGGGGCGGGGCGGCCGTGTTCGTCCCACCAGCCGGTGTCGTATCCGGCGGCGAGGAGCGCGAGGTCGTGTTCGCGTTGTGATGCGGGATCGGTGGTGTTCATGCGGCGATCTCCATGGTCTCGAGTGCGGGCAGGTCGGTGTGGTGTTCGGTGTCGCCGGGATCCAGTGCGGTGAGCCGGCAGCGGGCAAGGACTTCAAGGCCGAAGTAGCGCCGTCCTTCGGCCCATTCATCGCTTTGCTCGGCCAGCACGGCCCCGACGAGGCGGATGATCGCGTCACGGTTGGGGAAGATCCCAACGACGTCGGTGCGGCGGCGTATTTCCTTGTTGAGCCGCTCGTTGGTTATCTCCAGTCTGGGCGTCGGACATGCCTCTGAACTGGGCTTTTATGTTGTGGACGGTGTCTTTGACGTGACTGCTTGAGGCATTTGAAACTGGTTCGTCGGCGTCAGATTGTTGTTCATCCGTGATGTCCATGGCCTGATCCGGTACCTTGGCCGCCCTGCTTTGCCCGCTGGTCACCGAGGGCGTGGGCGAGCCGGTGCCGGAGTTTGTTGTTTTCCTCGGTGAGCGTGCGTACTCGGTCGTTGGCTGCCTGCAGCCGGGCCAGCAGCGAAGCGTCGGAGGCGCGCTGGCGGGTGGGGATGGCGGGGGCGGGTGCGCGCCCGGTGGCGTCGCGGAGCCTTTCGATTTCTGCGCGGAGATCGGGTTGGGTGTAGAGGAAGGCCCGGGATACCCCGGCGTGGCGGGCGACGGCCTCGAACGAGACGGGGGCGCCGGACTTGTCGAGTTCCCGTAGCGTTCGGATCGTTTTGGAACGGGCCAGTTCGTGGCGGCGGCGGGCGGTGGCGGCAAGGTGCCCGGAGTTTTCAGCGGGCATCGGCTGTCCCGTCGGACTGGAGGGCATCGTCCTCGAGGGTGCCGATGATGGTGTCGAGGTTTTCGGCGACCTGCCGGTTCATCTCGGCCAGCCGGGTCTGGCCCCGGGCTTCGGCGGCACTGATGATTTGCAGCACCTGGGTGCGGTGTTCGCGGTGTTGGGGTAGGTACTCGCCGGTGGTGATGAACATCGGGCAGGTCAGGCAGGCGTTTGCGTGCGGGCAGGTCTTTTGCACTGGGAGGCCGCAGAAGCCGTTGGGCAGTGCCTGGGTGACCCTGCCCAGCCGCTGCTTGGCCCAGGCCGCCTCGGCCAGTGTGCTCGCCGGGTCCAGCACGACAGTGGTGCCGCTGATGTCGACCTTTCGGGCGTTCTCCCAATGGCGGCGGATGGTGGTGTCGTGAAGGCGGGCGTAGTGGGCGGTCATTTGTGGGGAGTCGTGGTCGAGGAGGCGTCGTACGACTTCCTGGGGGACGTCCTTGTTGATGAGGCGGGTGCCCAGGGTGTGCCGCCATTGGTGCGGGGTCAGATGCACCGGCCGGCCGTGTTCGTCGCGGATCTCGCAGCGCTCCAGCCACCGGTAGAGGGCGCCCCTGTAGGTGCTGCTGCCCATCGGCGCGAGCCCGTCCGGGTTCTTCGTCAGTCTCGGGAAGAGCAGCGGCGAGGGCCCGAGGATCGCCTGGCGGGCGGTGATCAGGGCACGGAGTTCCTCGTCGATCGGTACCAGTGCCTCGCGTTTCATCTTGTGGTTGAAATAGCGCAGGTATGGTGCCTGGTCCGCGTCGAGGACGATGCAATCGTGTTCCAGCCGCAGAGCGTCGTTCACTCGCAGGCCGCAGCGGATCAGGATCATGGTTGCCAGCCGGTGCGCGTCGTCGTCGAAACGGCGAAGATTATCCTTATGTTCGATCTGGGCCATGACCTGTTCAGCCAAGGCCCGCGGTGGCCGGTCGGGCCGTTGGGGATAGTCAGTGCTGAACAGCATCGCCGTGGCCGGCAGTGTCGCGTCCCATGACTGGGTACGGATGGCTGTGAGGAAGGTGTTGAGCTGGCTGATGTGGTCACCGTGGCGTTGCCGGCCGGCCAGCTCGGACTGAAGGTCGGCCAGGTAGTGTTCGAGCAGCGTCCGGTCAACGCCGGCCAGCGCCGTAACGCCTCGCCGATGGCAGAAGAGTGCGAACCGGCTCAAGGAGCGCAGGCCGCGACGGACGGTTTCCAGCACCAGGCCGGTGGAGAGCTGCCAGCGCACCCACCGCTTGGCCAGTCCCCGTAGCCAGGGCTGCGGTATCGTGTCGAATTTCAAGGTGTTGTTGCCATCGAAGCCGAGCCGGCGAAGCTGCCAGATGTCCCTGTCGTATTCGCCTTCCCAGCCTGCTGGCTGGGCAAGATCCTCGATCCGGCGGCGGGCGTAGAGCAGCAGGGCACGGGGATTGGAGTCCTTCGGGGAAGGCCGGCCGATGCTGGTCCGCCAGTGCTCTTCGCTGCGTTCCAGCAATGAGGATGCCTCCGTGTCACGGAGAAACCTCACGACCTGCATCACCACGACAGGGGGTGTTTTGGTGCTGCGGTCACCACGCCTGCACTGCAGCGCGTACTGGAGCTCGAGTGTGAGCTGCGGCGCCAGCCCGTCCAGCCTGACCACCTGTTCTTCGAGCACCCCGGCCGGGTTGAACCTGCCGAGGAAAGTTTCCAGATCGGGCCGTCCGTTGGCCCGCCACGTGGCATTATGGGCAAGGCATAACGGTCCTGCCGCCTGGGGCCACAGATCACAGTGCGCGACGGCGCAGACGGCACCGGCCTCGGGCTGCTTGACCGCCGGCGCGCTTCCCAGCCAGGCGCCCAATCCGGGCCGGCCGCTGCGTTCCCACCGCTGGGCATGCAAGGCACACATCCCAGACCGCGCCGAACCATAACCGCAACCGCCGACCCGGCAGGCCATGTTCGGCTGCTGCCGGCGCCACCGTGGGTCGGTCGCGGCGACGAAGCCCTCCAACTCCGGCCGCCCGGCCTTCTGCCACCGCCCGTGGTGGCCGGAACAAAGCCCATAACCCGCACGCCCCGCACGTGTGCAACCGCCGACACGGCAAAGGCCCGAACCGAAAATCGGATCGTCGGCTGCGAAGACCAGGGTCACGGAGCGGAATTCACCGGTCACGACGCCCATCAACTTTTCCAGAAGCCCCGGTCCGATCACCCCGCGCCCAGCCGCCCGGGCCACGGAGCTCACAGGATCACCCCGGCGCCCGCAAACCAGCCGGCCTTCTCCAACACCCTCCGGGCATCCTCGGCAGTGAGGTGGCCATAGATGTCTATCGTCGTGGTGACCGAGGCATGCCCCAGAAGGGTTGAGACAACCTCCAGCGGCACCGAGTCCCGCAGCATCCGCGTCGCGGCGGTATGCCTGAACCAGTGCGGGTCGAAGTCCAGCCCGGTCCGGCGCCGCAACCGCCCGACCAGATCATAAACAGTCCGGTAGGACATCGCGTGGCCGATCCTGCCGCCCCAGAGATTGACGAAGACGTAATCGTTGTCCAGATCGCCGTATTCAACATGCAGGTAGTCCGAATACAGGCGCAACAACTGCGCACCGACCGGGACAGTCCGGGACCGCCCGGCCTTGGCCCGGGCCCCGTTCTCATTGATACGCGCAACAATACGGACTTCACGCTCGGCCACCGCCAGGTCATCATGGCGCAGCCCCAGCACCTCGCCGATGCGCATTCCAGTGTCAAAAAGCACCGCAAACAACAACCGGTCCCTTAACCGGGTGCACGCGTCCAGAATGGATTGGGCCTCCTCGACTGTCAATACCCGGGGCAGTTTGCCCGGGGCCTTCAACGTGATGGCCCGCCGCTGTTGAGGGCGCCCCTTGCTGATGTGGTGCAAGAACGGCTTCCACCCCGACCTGCCGCCCGGAGCCGCCCACCTCACCAGCAGATCCCCCAGTTCCACCCCATGTCGCGTCTGATGCTGGTAAAACGAGCTCACCGCAGAAAGCTTCCGATTGATCGTGCCCGGTCCGACCTGCGGGGCAGTCACGGGCAGCACAGCCACCTGCCCAGTGCGCCCTGCCGGCGGCAGCCGGAGCCACCCCACAAACCCGCCAACGTCCTCCAAAGTGACGCGGCGCCAATCCAGGCCCCGGCAGCCGAGGAAGACGAAGAAATCTTTCAAATCGTGGGCATAGGCCTTCACCGTGTTTGGCGATCGATCGACCGCGCTCAGAAAAGCCAGATAGCTTTCCAACGGCGCAACCGGGACATCATCGTCCCCGAGCACCGTCCATGACTCGACCCGTGACTCCGGGATGATCACTCTCTGCACCAACATTGGCCCTCCAGCCTGTTCCGTAATGGATACACCGGAGATAACCATGTCCACCACGGCGAACACAACGACCAGAACGCCCCTGCCAGACATCAAACACACGGCGCAGAGGACTGGAGATAACGTTGGGGTTGTTTGACCAGACCTGCTGCCACACGTCCTTGGGGAACGCGGTGAACGCGAGGATGTCCGCCCTGGCAGCGTCCAGGTGCGCGAACACCGCCGGAAGTTTCGTCTCGACGTAGTCCAGGAGCCGGTCGAATTGGGCGTTCACACTGGCAGGGTCCGGCTGGTCGTAGACCGAGTGCAGCATGGCCTTCACCGCCGGCCAGAGGTTCTTCGGTGTCGCGGCCATCAGGTTCGCCGCGTAGTGGGTGCGGCAGCGCTGCCAGGACGCCCCGGGCAGGTTCGCCGCGATGGCCTCGACCAGGCCGGCGTGGGCGTCGGAGGTGACCATCAGGACCCCGGTCAGGCCGCGGGCGACGAGGTCGGCAAAGAACATGTTCCACGCCGCCGTGGTCTCACTGGTCGCCACGCGCACGCCAAGCACTTCACGGTGCCCGTCGGCGTTCACACCGGTGGCGACCATGACGACAGCGTTGATCACTCGCCCGCCCTCACGGACCTTCATCGTCAGCGCATCCGCGGCAACGAACGTGAACGGGCCCGCGTCCCCCAGCGGCCGGGTGCGGAACGCGGCGACCTGCTCATCCAGGTCCGCCGCCATGCGGGAAACCTGGGATTTTGACAGGGAGTGGATGCCCAGGGTCTTCACGAGCTTGTCCATGCGGCGGGTGGAGACCCCGGCAAGGTAGCAGTCAGCGACAACAGTGATCATGGCCGCCTCGGCACGCTTGCGCCGTTCCAGCAACCAGTCCGGGAAGTACGTGCCCTGGCGCAGCTTCGGGATCGCAACATCGATCGTGCCGGCACGGGTGTCGAGCTCGCGGTGGCGGTAGCCATTGCGCTGGGCCACACGCTCGGGCGAGGGCTTGCCCCATTCGGCACCAACCACCGCATCCGCGTCAGCGGACAACAGCGCGTTGATCATGGTTTGCAGCAGATGACGCATCAAATCAGGTGACGCATCACCCAGAACTTCAGTAAGTACGCCTGCAGGGTCGACAATATGAGCAGCGGTCATCGTGAGATGTCCTTTCGAGTGGGATGTGAGAGTTTCCTCGAAGGACCCACGGTGACCGCCCCCGTTTCCAGGGCCACCGGTCACCGCCGGGTGTTACACCACTCTACGGGGCACTACTGGTCTCGAAATGATGCACAGACTGCAAAAAGACGAAGCGGCCGTGTCCACAAGGGACTACGGCGGCTTTCCAAACCACCGATCGGCATCTTGCCGGGGGACTAAGCCTCCACAGTGAAGTCGGCCAGATGAATCCTGAACACGATCTTGGTCAACACGTGGCGATCACGGAATGACTGTCCAACGCCCGCCAACCTGGTGGCCGGTCAGCGCCGCGCAGGCGTGACGGCTGCACGGCGCGTCGGCTATCGTCCGGCGGCGAGATCGGCGGAGATCAGGGCGGCCGTGTGCAGCAGCTGCTCGCGCACAGTGTCCAGAAACGCCTCCGGATCGTCCTGCCCATCCACGGCTTGAGCCTGCAGGGAAACGTTGACTGCGGCTGTGACCTCACCGCCGGCGCCGCGTACCGGGGCGGCCATGGACATCAGGCCCACCTCCAGTTCCTGGTCCAGCAGGCACCACCCTTGGTCCCGTACGCCGGCCAGCACCTGCCGCAGTTCCGGCTCCGACCCCACGGCTTTAGGCGTCATGGGCGTGACCGGGTGGACGGCAAAGTACTCGTCAAGCTGGGCTGGTGGCAGTCCGGCCAGCAGCACACGCCCCATCGAGGTTGCGTGGGCCGGGAACCTGGTGCCCACGGTGATACCGACACTCATGATGCGCCGGGCCGCGACCCTCGCCACATAACTGATGTCGCCGCCGTCGAGCACGGCTGCCGACGTCGATTCCCCCAGCAAGGCGGAGAGCGCCTGCAGGTGGGGCTGCGCCAGCTGGGGGAGTGAGAGCGCGGACAGGTAGGAATACCCCAATTGCAGTACGGACGGGGTCACAGGGCTCCGGTTATGGCGAGGTAATTGCTGTGGGGTTTTAGGCGTTGTTCTTGATTTTGTAGCGCAGGATTAGCTCGGTGCCGGGGTAGCGGGTTTTGGTGTTGGTGAGGTGGGCGCAGAGTTCGGCGGCTGCCTCTGTTTTGGCTTTGGTGGGTAGCGGGTCCAGGGTGATTGTCAGATGCCCAAGACCGGTGGTGTCGATGTCGCCGGTCTGGTTGAACATCTGTCGCATGAGGGCGTGGGCTTCCTGGTTAGCGCGTTTGTAGCCGGTGTTGGTGCGGATCTCCCTCGCGATCGTCATCGCGGTGTTGTAGGCGGCCATCCGGATGCCGGTATGGATCAGTTTCACCTCGGTATCCAGAACTTGCTGCCCCGGATTCAGCTCCCCGAGCCGAAGTTTTGCTGGAATGGCTTTGTGGGCCCTCTCCTCAACGATTAGCGCGTTCTCTGCTTCCCAGAGCGGTGCCATGGCCTGGTTGTGCATGGCGCTGGTGACCGTGACAGTCAGTTCATTGGATCCTTCCGCCGGAGTTTTCAGCGCCATCAGATTGATATCGGCGATGGCGGCGGCCTCGGCATGGGCATTGCGGGCGGCGACGACTTTTTGGTACGCCTTGGCCTTGGCAGGGTTCGGCACCATCCGATCCTGATCGTCATCGGTGCTGGCGTAGGAGTCGTGGGAATCGAGCTCGAAGTGCATGCGGGCGTAGCGGAACTGGTTTTCCTGTCGCCACCTATTGCCCATGCGATACACGAGCTCCCCGGCACTCATGGTTCGGTCGGTGGTGAGGATGTGGATTTGCCTCGTGCCGCCACCGGTGGTGCCCACGGTCCGGCTGACCTGCCGGATGCTGAAGACTTCCCCCGTTTTCTTCGTCGTGTTCAGGGGCAGGTCAACGAGCGTGTCGGCCACTGACCAGACCCGTTCCTGGCCGTGTTCGTCGGTGTGGGTGACCTCTTTGAAGTGCTCTTCGGTGATGTCCTCGGTGGTGCCTTTGCGCCAGGTCAGGACGTCAAAACCAGCCGCATCCATGTGCTTGAACAACGCCGGTGACCAGCCACCCCTATCGAAGCCGACCAACACGCGGCGGTCGTCCCCGACAGCTGTGCGCAGTTCCGGTAGGAGGTCGCGGAGTTCCGCGGCCAGGGACGCACCCGGTGCGGCCATGACAACGAAGACTGGGGCGCCGTGGGCGTCGGTGACCCAGGTTTCTTCGGTCGCCGGGACCGGGAACTTCAACCTCGTGGAGTAGAGTTTGCCGATCTTTTTCGTGCCTTGGTAGGCGCGCACATGCCCGTCAACATAGAGAATCGCGGCAAGGTCTTCCCCGCCTGGGCCGGTGCCGGCTAGGTGGTGTTTGGCCAGGGCGGCGATCAGTTCTCCGGCTTTGCCCGTCTCGGCGAGTTGGCTGATCCGGCGGCGGATGGTTTTTACTTCCGGGGCCCGATCCAACCCCAACACTCGACCAAGCTCTTGCGGGTCGAAGCGGGTGGCGCCTTCGGCCCGGGCTTCTCCGGCCAGTGCCCGCAGCACGGCATCGATCAGGATTGTTTCGAGGCCGTAGAAACCATTCGGTAGCGCTCCGTACACTTCCTTCGCGCAGGCGAGGAGGCCGGTGGTTTCCAGTGCGGGGAATGCCAGAAACAGTCCGGCATGGCGAACGTGTGCGGCTGGGGAAAACACCGGGGCTGCGCATTCAAGGAACCCGGCAGCGGCACGCTCGGCAGTGCGGGCCACGGGGGCTGGAAAGAGCGGCAGTGCACGTTCTTCCGTTGATTCAACGGGTGCCACGGAATCGTGGGCAGCATTGGCGGCCGGTGTTTCTGTCGCGGGTGTCATGGCCATGGCGCGCCGAACCGTGTCAGTTGAAACTCCGGTCGCTTCAGCGGTGGCCCGCAGGCTCGCACCACCGGCACGAACAGCACGAATCTGGGCCGCTTTCGCTTCCGTGAGCAGGGATGGGCGCTTGGGGCCCTTCTTTACCGGTGCCAACCCCATCAGGCCTGCGTCTTCAAGGGACTTGCGCCAGCGCCGGACCGACTCCGTATTTACACCGAAAGCCGCGGCGACTTCATTGACCTGGGCGGCTCCGGTATCAACCAGTTGTGAGGCAGCCAAGCGGCGAATCCCGTCCTGGCCGGCGGCCCATACATAGGCCAGCTGCCCGTTAATGAAGACCTTGCCGCCAGAGGCGCTTTCCAGCAGAGCGGCACGCTCGCCCATCAGGACAGCGCCGAGATCCGGCAGTATGGGAAGGGCGGATTGGATAGTCATTGAAACCATTGTTTCACCCACCCCAACAAGAAATCATCACACCTTTATTATCTCACAAAATGGATGGAATTAACAGCCCGAGCCATAGTAAGAACCGCGGCAACTCAACAAACTACGAAAGCCCCACGCCCACCATGTCTAGAGTCCTGGGTCAGGGAGAAGGCCCGGCCGTCCGTGCGGACGTAGCCCAGCTCCACCAGTGTGTGCAGGAAGCGGCGGGAGGTGGCCCGGCTCAAATCCGTGCGTTGGGCCACCTCGGTCAGGGTCATGGCCGGATGGTCCGCGTCAAAGGCCCGGATGACTGACAGTCCGCGGGCCAGCGACTGTACATACTGGTCACTGGCGACGGGCTGGGCGGACTGTTCCTCGATCATCCGAGGATGGCCGCTTCGAGGGGCACGGCAATGCGTTCCTGCAGTTCCGCCACCGTGGTGCCGAAGGTTTCGCGCACGCGCACGCCGTCGGCGGTGATGAGGAAGACGGCGTCGTTGGTGTAGATGCGGGTGACGCAGCCGACACCGGTGAGCGGGTAGGTGCATGCCTCGACGAGTTTTGAGGTGCCGTCCTTGGCGAACAGGCTCATCATGACGTAGACCTCCTTGGCGCCGGTGGCCAGGTCCATGGCACCGCCGACTGCGGGAATCGCGTCGGGTGCCCCGGTGTGCCAGTTCGCGAGGTCGCCGGTCGCCGAAACCTGGAAGGCGCCCAGAACACAGACATCAAGATGGCCCCCGCGCATCATGGCGAAGGAATCGGCGTGGTGGAAGTAGGACGCGCCGGGCAGTTCCGTGACGGGGATCTTGCCCGCGTTGATCAGGTCATCGTCGATGTCGTCCCCGTGAGCTTCCGGGCCCATGCCGAGCATGCCGTTTTCGGTGTGCAGCGTGACGGCTTGTTCCGGGCGCAGGAAGTTCGAGACCAGGGTGGGCTGGCCAATGCCAAGGTTGACGAAGGAGCCGGCCTTGATGTCGGCGGCTACCAGCGCGGCCAGTTCCTCCCGGCCAAGCCGGGTGCTGTTTTCTTGCGTGCTCATTACTTGACCCCATGTTCTGCCGGTGCCGGCGTGGTGGCGTTGATCGCTACGATCGTGTTGACATAGATGCCGGGTGTGATCACGTTTTCCGGATCGAGTTCGCCTGTCTCGACAATGTTGCCGACCTGGACGATGCTTTCCTTGGCCGCGGTGGCCATGATGGGGCCGAAGTTGCGTGCGGTCTTGCGGTACACCAGGTTCCCGGCCCGGTCCGCCGTCAGCGCCTTGATGAGCGCGTAGTCGGCGTGGATGGGGGTTTCGAACACGTGGCCGCGGCCGTCGATCATCCGGGTTTCCCGGCCCTTCGCGAGCATCGTGCCGTAGCCGGTGGGCGTAAAGAACCCGCCGATCCCGGCCCCCGCGGCCCTGATTCGCTCGGCAAGGTTGCCTTGCGGGACCAGCTCCAGTTCAATCTCGCCTGCCCGGTACGCGGCGTCGAAGTGCCAGGAGTCGGACTGCCGCGGGAAGGAGCAGATGATCTTGCGGACCCGGCGTTCCTTGATGAGCAGGGCCAGGCCCGCGTCGGCCTGCCCGGCATTGTTGTTGACAACTGTCAGGCCCGTGGCGCCGCCGTCGAGCAGGGCATTGATCAGTTCCATGGGCTGCCCGGCGTTGCCGAAGCCGCCGATCAGCACGGTGGAGTTGTCCCGGATGCCGGCGACGGCCTCGGCCGCGGAACTTGCAATGATGGGCATTTTCTTCCTTACTTGTTCGAGGTGACGTTTTCGAGCACAACGGCCAGGCCCTGCCCCACGCCGATGCAGATTGCGGCCACGCCCCACCGTTCGCCGCTGGTCTGCAGGCTGCGGGCCAGGGTGCCCAGCAGTCGGGTGCCGGAGGCGCCCAGCGGGTGGCCCATGGCGATGGCGCCGCCGTGCTGGTTCACGATTCCCGGGTCGATGTCCCAAGCATCGATGCAGGCCAGTGACTGAGCGGCGAATGCCTCATTAAGTTCGACGGCACCCACCTGGTCCCAGCCGATTCCCGCCTTTGCCAGCGCCCGGTTCGCGGCCTCGACGGGTCCGTAACCGAAGAACTGCGGGTCCACCCCGGCCGCACCGCGCCCGGCGATCCTGGCCAGCGGGTCCATCCCCAGGATCCCGGCCGCGGCCTCGGATCCCAGCCATGCCGCGGACGCGCCGTCGGACAGCGGTGAGGCATTCGCTGCTGGGCGTCGATCTGGCCAAGGCCGCATTGCAGGCGGGTCATCGCGTGGTGGGCACTGCCCGCGACGCCTTCAAGGTCACCGCGGCCCTGGGCAAACATGAAAACCTTTTGGCCCTCTCGCTGGACGTCACCGATGAAGCAGCCTCGGTCGCCGCCGCCCAGGCAGCCGTCGAACGCTTTGGAAGCATCGACGTGCTGGTGAACAACGCTGGCAACTTCTACGCTGGCTACTTCGAGGAAATCAGCGATCGCCAGATGCGCCTGCAGATGGAAACCAACTTCTTCGGTCCGCTGAATGTCACCCGCGCCATTCTGCCGGTCATGCGCGCCCAGCGCAGCGGACACATTTTCACCATCACCTCGGCAGCCGGGCTCATTGGCCAGGAATTCTGTGCCGCCTACGCCGCTTCGAAATTCGCCCTTGAAGGCTGGATGGAGTCCCTGCGCTACGATCTTGAGCCCTTCGGCATCCACACCACGACGGTGGAACCCGGCTTCTTCCGCACCGAGCTACTGGTCGAGGGTGCGTCCTCGATCTGGCCGGAACTCTCCATTGAGGACTACAAGGACCGCACCACCGCGACCATCGCCGCATGGAAGGGGATGAATGGGAAACAGGGCGGGGATCCCGCCAAGCTTGGTGCGGCTCTTGTCACCTTGGCCGCGCTTGATACCCCGCCGCTACGTTTTGTTGCCGGGGCGGATGTCGTCACGGGCGTCGAGGAAAAGGCTGCGTTGCTGCTGGCCCAGGTCGATGCCCATCGCGACCTCTCATCGGCCATGGGCATCGAAAACGCCTAGGGCGGGATGAAAAAGAGCGCTGTCCCTCATCACCCTCGCCGCCACCGCGGCCGGGATCGCCCTCACCGTTTGCTCCGCACCTGCCGCCGAGGCTGCCACTGACGGGTCGCCGATCACCCCGATCAAAAAGGGGAGAGGTCACCTCAGATCTGGAAGTATCCAACGACCTCCCGGGCAAGGTGGAAATGACCGTCGAGCACTAGTAACACCTGCCCGTTCGGTCCAGAGTGGCAAGCCGCCAGCGGCCGAACCTGCACCATACCAAGAACCAAAGGACATCCCACACGTGAATTCTCCACTTTCCGGAACCATTGCCGTCATCACCGGCGCCAGTAGTGGTATCGGTGCTGCCACCGCCCGCAGCCTCGCCCAACAAGGCGCAACCGTTGTCGTGATAGCCCGCAGAAAGGGCCGGCTCGACTCCCTGGTTTTGGACATTGAAACCTCCGGTGGCAAGGCCTTCGCCATCGAAGCTGACATTACCGACCGCGCACAGGCCGAGCAATCGATAGCGACCGTTGTTAACCGCTTTGGAAGGATCGACATCCTGATCAACAATGCGGGCCTGATGCTGATAAGCCCGATCTTGGACGCGGACATTGACGCGTGGGAGCGGATGATCGCCATCAACCAGAAAGCCCTGCTCTACATGACACACGCGGCGCTGCCGCACCTCTTAGCCGCCGCACAGGACGGACCGCGCGAGGTCGCCGACATCGTCAACATCTCCTCCCAAGCCGGTAGGATTGCCACCAAGAACTTCGGCGTCTACAACATGACCAAGTTCGGGGTCAACGGCTTCAGCGAGTCACTGCGCCAGGAAGTCACCAAGAAGAACGTGCGCATTGGTGTGCTCGAACCAGGTGCAGTCGCCACGGAACTCATCTCCCACAACACGGAGGAGATCCGCGAGAGTCTCAACGCCACGAACGTGGACGCAATCCATGAACCCCTGCAACCGGAAGACATTGCCGACAGCGTTGTCTTCATGGTGACCCGCCACCGCCGTGCATCCATCGCCGAACTCTGGGCTATGCCCACGTCCCAGGCATAGTCTCCACGGCAGGTACCGAATCCCCGAAATGGGATGCCACCACGGCACCCCTTCGCACCCCACAAAGAAGGAACGACATCATCATGACTGCATGGTCCACCGAACAGCTCAACACCATCGAGGCACACGAAGGCCTGTATGTTTCCCCGTACCGTGAAGACGGCACTACCTACGGAACCCCCACCGAAACCTGGGCGCTCGTTGTCGACGGCAAGGTCTATGTACGAGCCGCCAACGGAACAGAATCGCGCTGGTACCAGGCCGCCATCAGCCAGAAGGCCGGGCGCGTCCGCGTCGACGGCGTCTACTATGACGTCCTCTTCGAGGATGCCGGCACCGACGACGAAACCCTGATCGATGCCGCCTACGAGGAGAAATACAGCAACGCCGCGGACGCCTTCGCGATTCCCATCATGCAGGGAGAGGCCCCCAAGGCCGCTTCGGTCCGCATCTCCCTGCGCTAACCGCCGCCGACGAGCCACACCCGTGTCCGTTTGATGTCCTCTTTATCTAACCGTCAACGGTCACGAACTGGCTAGTCGTTGTATGCCGTGTGATGCTGAGAGCAGTCTTGGTGTTGGGGCTGTCGCGTCAGCGGCCAACTGCCAGTGGTTCGCGCTTGCGTCGAAGTTCTTTTATGCGTGCAAACGAAGTCAGGGAAGGTGTCTCAGGATCAAACCTGCTTTGGTGAATAGACAAGTCTTACAGTGACGGATCCCGGATACATCGAGACTGGGCATACTCTGGACCGCTGACTGGCTGGGTACTCTGGCTACCACAGGAGATTCGTATTACGATAGTAGTCATGGAACGAAAAATACATGGGCAACCAGTCGCAGAGGCCGAGATCGACCAGTGGGTCAATGAAGCCGAGGTAGGCTACGACGTCGAAGACCTCAAGACCCGCATGGGACGCCCCGCCAGAGGTGCTACAGCTTCGCAGGTCGTGCCCGTGCGCTTGACAACCGAGGAGCTTGCTGCGGTCATGGAGCGGGCTGAGCGCGAGCACATGAACCGCTCCGAGGCGTTCCGTGCTGCGCTGTCGAGCTGGGCACACACGGATAACACGGTTGCCAGTTCATGATTGTTCGCGGCTCCGCGTACAAGCACGAAATCAGTGATGAGGACGGGATAGAAGCGGCCTCGTGGCCGCTCGTGGAGGTCCCGCTGGACCATGAAGATCCTCGGCGCTTCCTCCGTCTGGGGTTTGATACCCGAAGTAGGCTGTTGGAACTCGTGGTGCTGGTCTGGGACGACGAGACCGAAGAACTCATCCACGCGATGAAGTGCAGACAAAAGTACCTCTCGCTGCTCGACTGACCGAGACAGCTCCGAGTGTGCCAGCTCGCGGTCCAGCTTCTTATCAGGAACCCCTCATAGGGGAACCTCTGGCGAGATCCCGCCGCAATATACCTTGTCAATTTGAGAGTCGATCAGGCCTGGACAGCCCATATCAAGGTGCGTAGGATCCGCCTTATGCCAGAGAATAAACCTGTTGGGCGTGGACGATGCTTCAGTGAAATACGTTGGTTAACCGAAGCAGGCAAGCCAATTCCAAGACCTCGTCCTGGATTTATGTTGGTCGTCGGCTTGCTGTGGCTAGTCTTGGGCTTGTCTTGGTTGATTTTTCCCATCATCGGATTCTCGGCAGGAAATCCGGACTGTTGGCGCCTCATTGTTGGGCTCGGGCAGCTTGCCTTGGCGTCGGCTTCATTATCGGTTGGGCTCGCGGTAGAAACCGAAAGCCTGACCCCAACCCATATTCATGACGGAGTGAGTCCGGGCGTATTTCCTCAAATAAGGGTTTGTTGAAAACCTGCGGTTGGTAGTGAACGGGGTCAACCAACCCGCCGTTGCACGTCACCAATTACGCAGAGCTATTTAGCTGGAGAAGCCATCCGCCCGTCAGTGGGCGGCCACGTATGGCTTCGGCGCAGGGAGGCCGGCTTCGTCGCGGACCCGGCGAGAGAAGCGCTCGATTGATTTAAGTGCGGAGACAACATCTGATGAACGGACCTCGAAGGGCATGGCATGAATGGTCTCACCCGGCACTGTCGCAGCATTGGCGACTAATTCGAGCTCGCGGGTGTCTTCCGCCGTCAAGCCAATTTCCGTGAGGGTTGTGGGCAGCCCCACCCTCGTTGTGAACTCGATGAAATCCCGGATGTCGCTGGTCGGTGCACCCTCAAGGACGAGCTGGGTGAGCGATCCGATATTGACTTTCTGCCCGTGGGCCAGTCCATGTGTTTGCGGTGCCGCCGTCAGCCCATTGTGGATGGCGTGCGCCGCGGCCAGGCCCCCGGATTCGAATCCCAAGCCGGAGAGTAGAGTGTTGGCCTCGATAACCTTTTCGACTGCCGGGGTGACAAGGTTGTCGCGTACTGCATCGAGAGCCGGCAGCGCGTTATCCCAGAGGACATCCCAACTGAGTCGGGCCAAGGTCGTGCCTGTGAGGGTGGGCAGGCCCCCTGCCATTGTCAGTGAGTTGGACGCCGCGGTTGCACGCGCCTCAAGCCACGTGGCCAGTGCGTCGCCCACTCCCGCCGCGAGAAAGGCAGCCGGAGCGTTGGCAATGATCTGTGAATCGACGAGGACAAGGTCCGGGTTGCGGGGAAAGAAGCGGTACTCCTCGAACGCCCCATCATCCGTGTAGATGACAGACAGCGCCGATGTCGGCGCATCTGTGGAAGCGACAGTGGGTACCGTTACCCACCGAATGCCCGCAAGAAACCCCGATGCTTTGACCGCATCAATCGTGCTTCCGCCGCCGACGGCGACCACGACGTCCGCTTTCGCGCCCGTGATAACTTCGACGAGGCGGTTGATTTCTTTCGCTGATGGGAGTCCACCGAAGGGTTCCCTTGTGACGGACAACCCCGCCGCTTTCAGCGACGATGTCACCTCATGTCCCACGAAACCCCAGACAATGTCATCGGCAACGATCAAAGGTGTGTTTCCGATGGGCGCAAGGAATTCGCCAATCCGGGCAATGGCTCCCGGGCCTTGAACGTAGCGACCTGGGCTGATGACCGAGCGGATGGGACTTTTTGTAGACATGAGAAACTCCTTGACGTCATTGTCGATGTGGCTGAACATCCGCCCAGATCAACATATTTATGAGGCTATGGGTGTCCAAGCATTTTCACTATGTGACTGGCCTTGGCGCTAATTGTTGCCCGGCATTCGGATGCGTAGGCATGTTGAACAAATGACGAGCAGAGGTGCCGATTCCCTATCCCAAACCATCCCGATGCCATAAGTGGCTCAAGAACTTCGATGCCCTGCACAATCTGCGGCATGAAGTCGGAAGCCAGATACTGCCCGGCTTGAGTGTTTTGGGCGGTAGAGCATGCGTCCGCGGCGCCTGACCGTACCATGGCACCACGGACGCGCCCCTTGCAAGATCAAGAGAAGTTGATGCCCCCGTCGATAAGGACTGTCTGGCCAGTCATGTGGTCCGAATCCGGGCCGGAGAGGAATGAAACCAGCTTGGCCACATCCTCCGGTTCCGAGACCCGGCCGGCCAGGATGTTGTCCACCTGTGCCTGCAGTGCGCTGCCTCGCGGGGCACCGTCCCGTTCTGTGAGCTTTTCGTCGATAAGGTCCCACATGGCCGTGCCCACGACGCCCGGCGCGTAGGCGTTGACCGTGATCTTGTGCTTGGCGAACTCCATGGCGGCAGCCTGAGTCAGTCCTCTGACCGCCCACTTGGTCGCGGAGTAAGATGCCAACACCGGGAACGGCCTGAAAGCGACAATGGATGCTGCGGCAATGATCTTGCCGCCAGTGCCCTGCGCGATGAAGCGCCGGGCTGCCGACTGGTAAGAGTAGTAGACGCCCTTGATGTTCACATCGATCAATCGGTCCAAGGCTTCAGGCTCTACGTCGAGGATCTCGTCGACCTGGGCGATGCCTGCGTTGGCGATAAACACGCTCAAGTCACCCAGGGCGTCAGTCCCCTCCTGGATCATGCGTTCGATGTCCGCGGGGTTGGCGACGTCGCCGGTGACGCCGACAGCGCGGCGGCCGCGCTGTTCGACGGCGGCAACTACCGCATCGATGTTCTCCTGGGCACTCGGGACGTCGGCGACGATGATGTCCTGGCCGTCTTCGGCCAGCCGTTCGGCGATGGCCCGACCGATACCCCGTCCGGCTCCGGTGATCAAGGCGAGGCGTGAAGTGGATGCTGCCATGGTACTTCCTCCTGAATGTGGCCGCTCGCTCAAGGACGGCTGGGGGTCATGTAGCTCGATACGGCCAGCCTGTGCCTTGGGTCACACCTTTGTGTAGTCCCTTTATCGCGGAGTGATAAAGGAGGTGAAGTCTTCGCGCCCTGTCATCCGCCTCACTGAGGTTGGAGGGCGGGAACCTACCAGCCGCGTTCCAGCCACTGCCTCAGCTGCGGCCGCTCGGCACCCAGGGTGGTGCCTGTGCCATGGCCCGGATGCACCACGGTGTCATCCGGCAGCCGGTCGAAGACCCGGCCAGTGACATCGGCGATCAGCGTGGCGAAGCGTTCGGGGTCCCCGAAGGTGTTGCCGACGCCGCCGGGGAACAGAGAGTCGCCGGTGAATATATGGTCGGGTCCCGACCGGTCCCGGTAGAGTAGGGCCACGGAGCCGGGAGTGTGGCCGCGGAGCTTGATGACCTCTAGCTCCAGACCGTCCCCGATTTCCAGTCGACCGGCCTCCAGCGGCAGATCTGTAGGGACTTCAATATCTGGCACGTCCGCCGTCCCGGCTGCTGTACGGGCCCCGGTGTTCTTCACCAGCTGAGCCAGCGCCCTGACATGGTCCCAATGCGAGTGGGTGGTCACGATCCACTCCAGCCGGGTCGGCGCGGGAGAGTCGGCCTCCGAAGCGGCGATCATCTCCCGGATTGCCTCCGGGTCATCGGCGGCATCGATGAGCACCTGCGTCCCGGTGCGCTTGGACGTCAGCAGGTAGACGTTGTTGTTCATGTCACTGACGGAGCAGTTGCGGATAGTAATCTCTTCTAAATCAATCATGCGATCAGGCTATGTGGACCCGCGTGGGCCATGGCACGGGCATTCTCACCAGTCGATAACAGCCGTTGGCCCGTGTGTGATGCGTGGCACACACTGTAGGTATGGCTTCCCGACCGTCAGGTGGCAGCACCACCCAGTGCCGGCCCGGGAGCCTTGACCCAGCCTGACCCTAAACAACCGAGGTGACAACGATGGTGTTTCCCGCAAAATACTCGGAACTCAACGCCCTGGAGCTCTCCGGCGAGGCGCGGCGAATCCTGACCCGGATCATCCGGGTCTCATTCCCGCACCCGCAGTTCCCGAAGGGCCCCTACGAACGGATGACCGAGAAGATCATCGAGGCTTCCGAGGAATCACGCTGGTTCCGGATGGCCCTCATCCAGGGCTTGGCGACCCTGGACACGCTCACGGACGAGCACTTCCTGGATCTGCCCGAAGACCGGGCCATCACGGTGCTCAAGCGCATCGCCGACCTGGAGTTCTTTGCCTTCATTCGGCGGACGGTGGTGCTCAACCTCTATGACGACCCGGAGGTCCACACTGCGCTGGGTTACGAGGGCGAGTCGTACTCGAAGGGCGGCTACGTCAACCGCGGGTTCAACGACCTCGCCTGGCTGCCTGATCCGCGGATCGAGGAGTGTACCGAGCCCGTACCCGAGATCGGCCCGCTGCCGTACCAGGTGGCAACCTGCACCCCCACAGAAGGCTTTGAACCCGTAGGGAATCTGTTCAAGGACACTGGAATGATCGAGGAAGGCCGCACACGATGAGCACCGAAGAAATCTCAGCACGTTTTGAGTACGACGACGACTCCGTGGTGGTGATCGTCGGCTCCGGTGCCGGCGGAGGCACCCTGGCCCACGAGCTGGTCAGCAAGGGAATCAAGGTGGTCCTGCTCGAGGCAGGGCCGGACCTGAAGAACGAGGACTACCACCAGGACGAGTGGGCGGCCTTCAACCAGATGGCGTGGCTGGATCCGCGCACCACGTCAGGATCATGGCGCATCGCCCGTGATTTCCCGAATCTGCCGGCGTGGATCGTCAAGGCCGTCGGCGGCACCACCACCCACTGGTCCGGGGCCACCCCGCGGTTCAAGGCCCACGAATTCAAGGCGCGCACCACCTACGGGCGCATCGATGGAGCCAACCTGCTGGACTGGCCCATCACCTTGGCCGACCTCGAACCGTACTACGACCGCGCCGAGCAGAAGATGGGTAGCACCCACCGGCACGGCCGCCCGCCGCTGCCGGCCAACAACAACTACAAGGTCCTGGCCAATGGTGCCAAGCGCCTGGGCTACCGACACTTCTCCACCGGCCCTTACGCCACGAACGCCGAACCCTATGACGGCAGACCCGGATCGATCCAGGACGGGTTCAACTTCCAGGGCGACAAGAACAAGTCCAAGTGGTCCACTTTGGTCTCGGAGATCCCAAAATCGCTGCGCACAGGGCTGCTGGACCTGCGTCCGGAATCCCACGCCGTACAGGTCACCCACACCCCCGAGGGGCGTGCCGATGGCGTCATCTACATCGACGCCGACGGTAATGTCCAACGCCAGAAGGCACGCATCGTGGCGGTTGCGGGCAACTCCATCGAGACGCCGCGCCTGCTGATGCTCTCCTCCTCTCCGCTGTTCCCTGACGGGCTGGCCAACTCCTCGGGGCAATTGGGGCGGAACTACATGCGCCACACAACCGGCTCGGTGTACGCCAAGTTCGACCAGCCGGTGAACATGTACCGGGGCGAGACGATGGCCGGTTTGATCGCCGACGAAGCACGCCACGACGTCGAGCGCGGATTCTCCGGGGGCTACTACCTCGAGATGATCTCGCTCGGGCCGGCGTTTCTGGCCAGTTTCGTGGAACCCGGAGCCTGGGGCCCGGATTTCACCGCATTGTTGGACAATTACGTCAATACCGCCGGGCTGTGGATCACCGGCGAGGACATGCCGCAGGAGTCGAACCGGATCACGTTGAACACCACCGTGACCGACCGGCTGGGGCTGCCGGTGCCCAACGTGCACTTCGATGACCACCCCAACGACGTCAACATGCGCAACCACGGCTACCAGCAGGCGTCCCTGCTCTACGAGGCAGTCGGGGCGACGTCGATCCACCGCACCCCGCCGTACCCTTCCACCCATAACTTGGGCACTGCACGGATGAGCGAGCGGCCCGAGGATGGGGTCGTCAACGCGTTCGGGCAGACACACGACGTGCCCAACCTGTTCATCTCCGATGGCTCGCAGTTCACCACCAGTGCGGCGGCGAACCCGACGCTGACGATCGTGGCCCTGGCGATCCGCCAGGCCGAATACATCGTCGACCAGATGGCAGCTTCGGCCCTCTAAAACGAAGCTGCCACCAAGCAACTGGCTGGCACCCCTCTGCCCGGCGCCTATCGCCCAAGCAGTGGGGTGCCGCGCAGTGCGCGGCTGACGCGGGACGCCACGTCGCGCAGCAGCACGGAGACTTCCCCGGAGCGCACGAGGAAGTCAGACGGATCCATGGACACCGCCACCGATCCGACCGTCTGCCCGGCGGCCGTCGTCACAGGGGCCGCCATGCACGAGGCTCCACGGATGAATTCCTCGCGTTCGACGGCGATGCCTGAGGTACGCACCCCGTCCAGCTCCGCGTCGAATATTGCCGGATCTGTGATCGTGGCTGCCGTCATACTGGGCATCCCATGGCGCTGCAGGTAGGTCCGGCAGCGCTCGGCGTCCATTCCCGCCAGCAGCACCTTGCCGAACGCAGTGGCATGCGCGGCATCATTGAACCCGAAGCCCATGGGGGTGATTCTTGGCCGGGTCGGGGATTCCACCACATGCGCCACGACGATGTCCTCACCGCGGTGGACCGCATAATAGGCGGCAGCATCGGCGCGCACATGCAGTTCACGCACCAGCCGCGCCACCGACGGTGGCGTGCCAACCTGCCGACGCAGTGATTGGTCCAGGGCGTGGAGCTTATAGCCCAGCCCAAACCGGCTCTCGTCCTTGAGATGGATCAAATGCTCGGAGGCAACCAGAGTTTTCAGCAGCCGGTAAACGGTGGGCAGCGGCATCGCCAGCTCGGCTGCAATCTCCTTGGCCGACATTCCCCGGTGGTGGGAGGCAACCACATCCAACAGTGCGAAGGCCTTCTGGACCGAAGCCAGACCGGTCAGTGAATCGTTTTGTCCCATGCACCCAATCTTGTCCCCAGCGCAGGGGATTACCAAGTTAAGACGGCCGGCGTCCACCCCAAGGGGCAGCGCCGGCCGTCACCGCCGGCGGTCCATGCACGGGACCGGAATTCCCAGCCTCGTGGCGGTTCGTTAGTTGATTTCCAGTTCCCCCATGCGGTCCCAGGCATCGCCGTCGATCTGGCGGCTGACGATCCGTGGGGTGTCGACCAACGCTGGGGCCATGTCCAGCATGGCCTGCTTGAAGTGGCCGCTGTTCACATGGTCACCCGCGGCGTCGTCCTGGAAGGCCTCGACGAGGACGTACTCGTGAGGATTGTCCAAGCTGCGTGACCAGTCAAACCACAGGTTCCCGGGCTCGGCACGGGTGGCTTCGGTGTACGAGTGGGTAAGGTCGGGCCAACGGTCCGACCAGTCGGGCTTGACATTGAACTTGACGACGATGAATATCACGGTGCGTTCCTTCCGGTGGTGGTACGCCTCACCGTCCTGGACTAGGCCTGGACAAGGCGTGCTGTCCGCCAAGTCTTGCCGGTACCCGGACCGCCAGCCAATGGGTGTTCTCGGTGGGCGAGAATGACGACAGACGCCGTCCGGCAGGCGGATCTAGAGTGGGAAAGACTTCACCCACCTCCGCAGCGAAAGACGGTTGCACCATGCTGAGCACCCTCCGGGCGGCCGTAGCCGACCCCGCCCAAGTCAAGACCCGAGCCATCGACCTGCACGCCAACGCCCACGACGCCTCCCATTTCCTGCTTGTCCCGCAGGCGGTCGTCGTCGCGAGGGACGCAGCCGAGGTTGGTGGGCTTATGCGGGCCAGCACCGCCCAAGGCATCCCGCTGACGTTCCGCTCAGGCGGGACCAGCCTCAGCGGGCAGGCCGTCACGGACGGCGTCCTGGTCGACGTGCGCAGGAATTTTCGCGGCATGGAGGTGCTCGATGACGGGGTACGCGTCCGGGTAAAGCCGGGCGCCACCGTGCGCTCCGTGAACTCCCGACTGGCCCGTTACGGCCGCCGTCTCGGCCCCGACCCTGCCTCCGAGGCAGCCTGCACCATCGGCGGCGTGGTGGCCAACAATTCCTCCGGAATGAACTGCGGGATCACAGAGAACACGTACCGGACGCTGGAATCCATCACTTTGGTACTGCCCTCCGGGACCGTGATCGACACCGCAGACCACGACGCCGATGCGCGGCTTCGCGCGCTGGAGCCGGGACTGCACGCCGGCCTGGACCGGTTGGCCCGCCAGGTCCTCGACAACCCGGCCTCCGCGGCCAGGGTGCGCCACCAGTTCTCGATGAAGAACACCATGGGCTACGGCCTGAACTCGCTGCTGGACTTTGACACACCTGTGGAGATGCTTGCCCACCTAGCAATCGGCAGCGAGGGGACGCTCGGGTTCATCGCTGAGGCCGTCTTCCGCACCGTCCCGAAGCTCACCCACACAGCCACCGGTCTGTTGGTCTTCCCCGATTTGGACGCAGCCAACGACGCCCTGCCCGGCCTCGTCGAGACCGGTGCGGCGACTGTGGAACTGCTCGATGCCACCTCGCTGCGCGTCGGCCAGTCACTCATGGGAACGCCGCAGGCCGTCGCAGGACTGGACGTGCGCGAGCATGCGGCACTGCTGGTCGAATACGCCGCAGGGCAGGCCGACGAACTGGCCGAACTCCAACATCGGGGCGCTGCCGCCGTGGCCGGATTTCCACTCGAATCTCCCGCCGGGTTTTCTACTGACGCCGCCACCCGGGCCTCACTGTGGCACCTTCGCAAGGGCCTCTACGCCTCGGTTGCCGGGGCAAGGCCGCAGGGGACGACGGCGCTATTGGAGGACATCGTCGTCCCTGTTCCGGCGCTGGGGCGCACCTGCCGCGAACTGATAGGCCTGTTCAATCGCCATGGCTACCAGGACAGCGTCATCTTCGGCCACGCCAAGGACGGCAACATCCACTTCATGCTCACCGACGGATTCACCAGCAACACCGAACTTGAACGCTACAGCGCGTTTACCGAGGACATGGTCGACTTGGTGCTCGGCGAGAACGGCTCCCTCAAGGCCGAACACGGGACAGGCCGCGTCATGGCCCCCTATGTCCGTCGGCAATACGGCGACGAACTCTACGACGTGATGCGCCAGATCAAGCTCCTGTGCGACCCCGCAGGCGTCCTGAACCCAGGAGTCCTGCTCAACAACGACCCCCAGGCTCACCTTCGCCACATCAAGACGGATCCGCCGGTCGCCGAAGAGGTCGACAGGTGCGTCTCCTGCGGGTATTGCGAACCTGTCTGCCCCAGCAAGGACATCACACTGACCCCGCGCCAGCGCATCGTCACCCTGCGCGCCATCGAAACGGCGCGCTTTGCGGGAGACTCGGAGCTCGTCGCTGAGTTGGAACGTGACTATGACTACGAATCCGTCCAGACCTGCGCCGTCGATGGCATGTGCCAGACGGCCTGCCCCGTCGGCATCAACACCGGCAATCTGGTGAAGCAGCTACGCCAGGACAAGGCCGGCCCCGTTGCAGGCGCCGGGTGGAAGCTGGCCAGCCAGCATTGGGGGACGATCACACGGGGCGCTGGCCTGGCGCTGACCGCCGCCGCCAAGGTCCCCGCCGGCGCCATCCGACCTGCCAACCAGATCGCCCGGGCCGTTCTCGGCGAAGACACCGTGCCACTGTACTCGGGCGAATTGCCCGGCGGCGGATCTGCCCGGCGACGCCCCGCCCCGACCGGACCACCGGCGGCAGTATACTTCCCCGCCTGCGTCGGGGCCATGTTCGGACCGGCTACGACCGCAAACGATAGCGGGGCTGGTCCGGGCGTGCAGGCCAGTTTCGAACGGTTGGCCCAACGGGCCGGCATCGACCTGCTGGTCCCGCCCTCCATCGACGGCTTGTGCTGCGGGACCCCGTGGTCTTCCAAGGGCATGGCCAAAGGGCAGAGATCCATGCAGACCCGCACCCAAGCTGTACTCTGGGAGGCCACACGCGGCGGTGAGTTGCCGATCATCTGCGATGCGTCCTCGTGCACCGAAGGCCTGCAACACGCTGTGGAGACTCACGAGCCAGGTCCGGGGAAGCGGAAACTACGAATTATCGACGCCGTCGAATTCACCGCTGAAACGATCCTGCCCTTGCTGCCGGAGCGGACCAAACTGGCATCGCTGGCCCTGCACCCCACGTGCTCCTCGACGCGCATGGGGCTGAACGCGTCTCTCACTGCGGTGGCCGCAGCCGTCGCCAATCGCGTCGAGGTCCCAGACAGTTGGGGGTGCTGTGCTTTCGCCGGGGACCGCGGCATGCTCCACCCCGAGCTCACTGCCTCCGCCACCGAACAACAGGCGGCCGAGGTCAACACCCTAGGTGCCGCCGCCCACGCCTCCTGCAACCGCACATGCGAACTGGGCATGACTCGCGCCACCGGGCATGACTACCGGCACATACTCGAACTACTCGACGAGCAGACCACCCCCTGAATCCGTGTTGATATGGCTCCACGCCTGACAGCGAGGCCTTATTTTCCGGTGTCCTCGCTGTTTGTCTGGCTGATTGCTCAGTATCATTTCCGGCTGAGGCAGTTGGCCACAACCGCTGCGGCCAGAGGCCAAGCACGCTGTGTAGCTGTGCGCAGCGATTTGTAGGAAATCTGACCATCGACAAGGGAGGGATCATGGGAGACCTGCACGGAATGGCGCACGAGTGCTTCGTAACTCTTGGCGACGTGTGCTAGATCGGCGCGTGTGGCCTTGGGCTCGACTTGGGTGATGGCGGCTACTGCTTAGCGTGCAGGCTGGCTGAATGCTCGTTGCGGTCCGCCAGTGTTTCCGTCAACAGGGGAGCTGGCTTCGGCGCGGTCGTTGCGTGTCGTGGTGTCCACGACGATTTGATTGGCGCGGTCGATCATGCGCAGCCACATGGGATCCGATTCGTCGTTGCCCGCGTCGATGAAGATCAATCGTTAGTATTTGGGGTGGCTTGTGAATTCGCTAAAAGTCCGACGCCGAGGATGGCGGTGTCCAGCGACGATCGTTCGGAAGACACTGCCCGAGGTGCGGATGTAGCCTTGGAATGGGACGATCGAAGGCCCTAGTGTTGCCCCCAACTGCCCGGCCGCGTACGGTAGAGTGAGAACCGCGGAATCTAGGCCTTTTTGTGACTGAATGTTGAAAAAGATGAGCGTCACGGACTGAAAAAGATGACCAGAAACTCAGGAAAAGTTCGCTGAATTAGATGAGTAAAACGTGACTTGGGCGTTTTTTGGCCTTAAGCGACCCTGACCCGCGGAATGAAACCGCAGGTCAGAGCCACAGTTGGGTGCCCCGGGCGGGAATTGAACCCACGACCAAGAGAAACTCGGGACTCTCATGCCAGCAGCCGTCGATCTCCATCAAAAACTGCTGGTTTCGGGGGAGCGCGGGACAACAGGGTCCCTTTGACATGCCATGGATTGGCATGGGTTTTCGTTGAAAAACGTGAGTAAGACGTGGCGTGGGCCTGCCGCGTAGCGCCGAAGGGTCGGGTAGGTGGCCGTTTGCAGGTTTGCCTGCCTGGTTGGTGGCATGTTGCCGGTCGATTCTGGTTCGTGGTGGGCTTTGCTGGGCGGGGCAATGATGAATGTCGGGGAATGCTCGGGTGATTTGCTGCGGGTCGGCCTGCGTTGTGTCGTTCGGGACGGCCTTGATGGGGAGCATTTTCGTGACCGGGCTGCGAACAGTTCGACGTCTGGTGTGGTGGGCGTTTTGTGACGGCTTGGGTGGCCGCGGGTCCGATGGGCTGACGTGCGTGAGGGTCCGCTGCAGCTCTTGAGGTGTTCGTTCTGTTTCCTTGAATTTGTTGTTGGCTGTTTTTCTGGCAGATGTCATGATGCGTGGAAGCTGTCCTCGTTTATCTGGGAGTGGAAGTGGTGTTTCCTGTCGGGGGAGGGGATGCCCAGTACGGGGACGGGCTGTGTGGTGAGCAGTCGGTGCATCAGGGAACCGGAGAGGAGTTCGTCGACTTTGGCCAGGATTCCCGGGCGCCGGGCGCCGATGATGATGGTGGACGCCCCGACGGCCTGGGCCAGGCGCCCCAAGGCCAGGGCGGGGTCGCCGGCGATGATCCGCAGGGCCCAGGTCGTGGGGTGGCCGGCGGCGACCTGACTGAGGGATTCTTTTAGTCGGGCCGCCGCGATGGCGGTGTCATCGTCCGGTTCATGGACTGGATCGAGGGAGATCGGCAGAACCTTGGTGCCCGGGACCCATTCGATGAGGTAGCTGGCTGGATCCACGAATGCTGCGATGAGTGGTGCCGAGAGGCTTTCAGCCAGTTCCAAGGCCCGCATCCACACCGCCGGGTCCTGTCCCGGTATGACGGCGGCGATGAGGGGGGACCCGGCAAACCGTGCGGTTCCTGCTGGCTGGCCCATGGTGACCGCTTTCTGTCGTCTTTGGTGGCGGCGGTGGACTCGGCAAGGAATCCTGGGATCGGCCTGCCAGTCCCGTCCCCGGCCCCGGCCCCGGCCCCGGGCCCGGCGGCGCTGAGGCTCGGGTGGCCCGGGGCTCCCGGGACATCGCGGCCGGTAACAGCGACACCGGCCCGGCCGGCCGGCTGGAGCTGCGTTTTGAGTGTGTCGTGTTCCTGGCTACTTCTTCTTGTGGTTTCCGGGTTTCGTCGGGGCCGGGGCGTGGGTCTTTACGGGCAACCGGGTCGCCGGCGCCTGGTCTCGGGTGCCGCCCGCATTGGGCTGCTGCTTTACGGGGACGCCGCTGCCGGCCAGGGGGTCGTTGGTGCCGGCGACCAGCGGGGCGGTCTGGCTGAGCATGCTTGCCGGCGGCTTTGTGAGCGGGTGGACCGGGTAGGCGGGGTTGCCGGCGGCGGCGTTCATGACCGCGGCCCAGTTGGAGCCGGCCAGCTGGTTGCCGTCAATGTTCGGGTAGTAGACGCCGTTAATGGTGATGTTCTGGTTGACCCACTGGGGGCCGTTGCCCTGGTAGCTGCCGAACCAGGCCGCCGTGGCGATGCCGGAGTTGGCGCCCACGGTCCAGGTCTCGACGTTGCCGTCCGAGGTGCCGGTCTTGGCGAACGCGGTGGCCTTGTCGTTGAGCGGGATCGCGTAGCCGGAGCCGTGCACCAG
Source organism: Arthrobacter sp. A2-55 (assembly GCF_025548615.1). NCBI lineage: Bacteria > Bacillati > Actinomycetota > Actinomycetes > Micrococcales > Micrococcaceae > Arthrobacter > Arthrobacter sp. A2-55. Next base: position 49,946 of record NZ_JAJLOZ010000008.1, read on the forward strand.
CATGTACTGCAGGGCGTAGGTCACCCCGGCCGCCACTTCCTTGGTCATGGTCCGCTGGCAGTTCGCCGAGGGCACCGGGTAGCTTTTGCCTGTTGGGTCGGTGATCGATGTCAGGGCGATCGGCTCGCAGCGCACGCCGCCGTCGGCAAAGGTGGCATACGCGGTTGCCATGTCGATCGGCGCCACGTTCTCCGAGCCGATCAGGTTGGAAATGTGGGAGAGGTCGTAGGGCTTGTTCGTGGTGCCGTTCTTGACGCCGGCGGCCGTGGCCATCTTTTGGATGTTGCAAAAGTCCAGCTGCGTGGCCGTCTGGAAGGTGATGGTGTTGATGGAGATCGCCAGGCCCAGGTAGGCGGTCATCGGGTAGTAGTGGTCCGGGTCGTCGTTGGGCAACAGCGTGGTGCCGCTGGCCGGGTCGTAGAAGCCCGTGGTGGTGCCGCAGGAGTTCTTCCACGGGTAGCCCGGCGGGTAGTCCCGGACCGCCCCGTTGATCATGGTCATCATGGAGTGGCCGCTGTTGAGCCATTCGGCAAACACGAACGGCTTGAACGTGGAGCCGATCTGGAAGCCGCCGGACCCGTGCAGTGGCTGGCCGTTGGCGTCCCTGAGCGGAAGGGAAAAGTTGCCCATGTAGTTCCCCGGCTTCGTCGCCGGGTTGTACACGGTGTTCTGCGCCATGGTCAGGACCTTGCCGGTGCCGGGCTGGACGCTGACCACGTCGGCCCCGCGCTGCAGCGGGTCCGTGGGGCTCATGGTGTTATCCACCCGGGTCTGGGCGACCTTTTGCAACTTCGGGTCGAGGGTGGTCTTGATGGTCAGCCCGCCCTGGAAGAGGAACTTGGCCCGGTCCTCCGGGGTGGCCCCGTAGGCGGGGTTGTTGAGCACCAGCTGCTGGACGTAGTCGCAGAAGTACGGTGCCATGGCCGCCGCAACGCAGCCCTGGGACGGCTTGTTCACGTGCAGGGTCAGCGGGGCCTTCACGGCGGCGTCGTGCTGCTTTTGGGTGATTTTCTTCTGGGCCAGCATCTTGCCCAGCACCTCGTTGCGGCGGGTGACCACATTGTCCGGGTGCGCCACGGGATCATAGACCGAGGGGCTGTTGACCACCCCGGCCAGCGCGGCGGCCTGGGGCAGGGTCAGGTTCTTCGCGGTCGTGTTGAAGTACAGCTTCGCGGCCGCCTCGATGCCGTAGGCGCCGTTGCCGAAGTAGATGAGGTTCAGGTAGCCCTGCAGGATCTGGTCCTTGGAGTATTTCTTCTCCATGGCGATGGCCATGCGCATTTCCTTGAGCTTGTCACCCACGGTCTTCTGGGCCCCCAGCTTCGCCTGGTCCGTCTTGCCGGCCGTGACCAGGTTTTCGATGATCACGTTGTTCACGTACTGCTGGGTGATGGTGGAGGCGCCCTCGCGCCCGCCCTGGACGGTTGCGACAATGGCGCGCAGGATGCCGGTCGGGTCGATGCCGCCATGCTGGTAGAACCGGGCATCCTCAATGGCGACGATGCCGTTCCTGATGAACGGGGACATGTTGGCCAGTGACACGTTGTGGCGGTCCTCGGCATAGAACCTCGCGATCACGGACCCGTCGCTGGCGAGAACTTTGGTGGCCTGCGCGGGCGGATTCACATCCAGGCCTGCCGGGAGGTCATTGAACATATTGATGGAGTCATTGGCCACCGTGGCGGCCAGCGCGGTTGCCGGGGCGAACAGGCCCGCCACCAGGGCCCCGCAGGCGACGCTGACGACGATCAGGAGCAGCAGCCTGCCCACAGTGCTTGCCGTATCGAAGACTGGGTTTCTTGTTGACTTCATCAGTCTGTGGGCCTTTCAAGATCGACTCGGCGGGGGGGTGTTCGTTGGGCACCAACACGGGTGGTTGTTGGTGGCCGAATAAAAAGGAGTCGGTGGAAAGCCACAGGTGCGTGGTGCGCGGCTATTGGCTGGTGCCTGTCCGGACGTGCAGCGTACCCGGGGTGCCTGTGGGGCCTGCGGTTGGTGGGTAGGCGGTGGAGCGTGGGCGTGTGCGCAGGACCATGAATGCTGTGGCTGCGGCCAGGCAGATCAGTCCGGCGACCCAGGTATTGACCCGAAGGCCGAGGATAAGGTTCGCGTAGTCCGAGCGCATGAGCTCAAAGGCGAACCGTCCAGCCGTGTAGCCGCCGGCGTAGAGGGCGAAGACGGCACCGGCGCCGAGCTTGTAGTGCCGGTCCAGGGCGAGCAGGGCGAGCCCGACGACCAGACACCAGAGTGATTCATAAAGGAATGTCGGCTGGTAGTAGCCGAGGATGATCGCGTGGCCTGAGGCGTCCGTGGCGGCGGTTCCGGCGGCTGTGTCCATTTGATGGATTTGGAGTTTCCAGGGCAGTGTTGTCGGATCTCCGTAGAGTTCGTTGTTGAACCAGTTTCCCCACCGCCCGAGTGCTTGGGCGAAGATGACGCCGGGGGCGACGGCGTCCAGGAAGGCGATCAGGGACACCCCGGCCCGGCGACAGCCTATCCAGGCGCCCACACATCCCAGGGCGATGGCTCCCCAGATGCCCAGGCCACCATCCCAGATGGCGAACGCGTTCCACGGGTTGCGTCCGGGTAGGAAATACAGTTCGGGATCGGTGATGACGTGGTAGAGCCGGCCGCCGATGATGCCGCCGGGAACGGCCCAGAGGCAGACGTCCATGACCTGTCCGGGGCGCCCACCCCGGGCGATCCAGCGCCTGGATCCGAGCCAAATGGCTACCCCAATGCCGGCGATGATGCAAAGGGCGTAGAAGTGGATGGTCAGTGGGCCCAGGTGAAAGGCGCTGACCGTCGGGGAGGGCAGGAATGTCTGGTTGGTCATGGGGTGCCGTTCGGTGAGTGAGGGACGCGGCGGGTCGTCATCGTGCACATTGTCATGGTTTGCTGCGGAAACGCTGGGGGTCGGTGGTGCACGGCACCCGACGCAGGTACCGTCGGGTGCCGTGCCCGTGAAGCCTTCAGGACCCGGCCTGCCGCTTGCCGGAGACGGCCAGGATGGCGGCGAGCAAGGCTGTGGCGGCGAACACTGTGATCGCGAGTTCGAATCCGGCAGTGGAAGCGGGGGCGCGTCCGCCGGTTGTTGCGGTTCCGGAGGCCAAGACGTAGAGGACGGCTCCGAAGGCTACACCCAGGGAGGTGCCGACGCCTCGGGTCATGTTCATCACCCCGCTGACCATACCTGCTTGGTGCGTGTGGCCGGCTGCGGCGACGGTGGCATTGTTGGCCGGAGTGAACAAACCCAGACCCACCCCGATCCCGCCTAGCGCGGAACCGGCGAGCCAGAGATTTCCGCCGGAGAAGGCCAGGACCGCCAACGAGGCGGCCGCCAGGGCCATGCCGACGGTAGTGGGGACGCGGGCCCCAAGCCGGTCCGCAAGTGTCCCGGCGACGGGGGCGATCAGTGCCAGTCCGATGGGCAAGATGGTCAACAACAACCCGGCCTGCACCGGCGGCATGGAATGCGCCGCTTCCAAATACAACGGCGTCACGAAGAGCACGCCGAAAAGGACCAGGTAGCTGAGCAGGCCTGTGGTGATGCCCCGGGAGAAGGTGCCCGCACGGAAAAGCCCCATGTCGACCAAGGGGTGGGGCGCCCGCCGTTCCCAGAGGACGAAAGCGGTGAAAAGTACCAAGGAAGCGGACAGCAGTGCTGCGACCAGGGGGTTGGCGAATCCGAGCCGTGAGGCCTCGGAGAGGGCCAGCAGGAGCGCGCCGGTTGCTGGCATGAGCAGGAGCAGCCCGGCCCAGTCCAGCCGGACCTTGGGCGCCTTGACGTGGGTGCGGGGGAGCAGGAACCAGCCGAGCACCAGGCCGATGATGCCGGCCGGGATGTTGACGTAGAACACCCAGCGCCAGCCTCCCGCGCCGACAAGGAGTCCGCCGACGGAGGGGCCCATGGCCAGGCCCACTGCCTGGGCCGCGCCCTGCAGGCCGATCGCCTTGCCGAGCTTGCCCGCCGGCATGCTGGTGCGGATCAGCGCAACACTGTTGGCCTGCAACATTGCCGCCCCGACCGCCTGGATCGCGCGGGCCACCAGCAGCCAAGTGATGTCCGGGGCCAGGGCGCATCCCAGCGACGCCAGGGTGAAGAGCCCGAAGCCGTAGGTGTACAGGAGTTTGCGGCCGAGCATGTCGGCGAGGCGGCCGATGGCGGAGATGCTGCCCACCAGGACCAGCAGGTAGATCAGGGCGACCCATTCAACCTGGGCCAGGGAGGCATTCATGTCCGTCTTGATGCTGGGAATTGCCAGCGTCACGATGCTGGCGTCCAGCTGGCCCATGAACGCGCCAATGCACACCGTGGCGACCACAAGCCAGGGCGCCGAGGGACGGCGTCGGACCCAATCGGGTCTGGCGGGTTCACGAAAGAGTCGTTTCCACCACGCTTTTGGACCGGGAACCCCCAGGGCAAGTTGTTCTGACATAGAAATATTCTATGTCAGAAAATACCAAGAGAGATAGCATGGGCGCATGACCCACACGGCAGAAGCGCTTCCCGAGCCCCCCAGCGAACCACTGCACGGGGTCGGAGATGCATGGTCACTGACCGACGTCATCACCCGGTTGCGTCGCGTTCTGCGCTCGAGCGTTCGACATGAGTTCCCCTGGGAGGCACTGCCCATGGCACAGGTGGAAATCCTCCAGCGCCTTGCCGACGAACCCGATCTGGGCGTCAGCGAGCTCGCCGCCCGACAGCGCCTGGCGACGAACACCGTCAGCAACTTGATCCAGCAAATGGTGGTTTCACAGTTGGTCAGCCGCACCCCGCGCCCCGGAGACCGGCGCGCCCAGAACCTGCGACTGACCAGAACCGGGACGGAATTGTTGCAGGCCTGGCAGAACGCCAATGAACGTCGCGTGGCCGACGCCTTGTCCAGACTGCCGCGCCACCGCCAAACCCTGATCGAAGAAGCCATCCCCGCGCTCTCGGAGCTTGCTGCCCTTCTGGAGACGGACGAATCAACAGACACCACCATCGGGAGGGCCGCAGAGAAGCCATGAGCCAGCCAGAAACCAACTAGCCCAGCAGCCGGTATGGCCTCGTACTGGCCATGGACATCATCGCCGTTGGCCTCCTCATCGCCCTGGCCGCCGTGCGCCCACAGGCGAGCGTGCTCCTCTGGCTGTTCGCCCTGGTGTGGACCGTGGTGGCGGTCGGGCGCGGCATCAACGAGCACCGAGCCCGCACCGTCGACGTCGCTGCACGCTCCTGGGCAGCCAACTGTTCCAACCGTCGATCAGGCTCCTCGGGAACGGGCGAATTCAAGGCCATGCCATAAGCGGCCCTTCGTCTCTAAGCGTGGTTAGGACCGGCCAGGTGTCAGGGTTTGGGCTATGCCCGGCGTGGCGGTCCGGGAGAAACGTCAGGGGCTCCTTGAATTGGTAGCGACCAAACTTCCAACTTCATCAGGAGCCCTGACGTGTCCAACCCTACTTCCTGCGAATGTGGACGGTGGTGCGGGCGTGCCGATGCCCTTCTGGGTGTTCCCGGCGTTCATATGACCGCTGTTGCCCAGGCCGCCACCGGCCTGATCGTCCATGGTCAAACCGCCCAGGGCCTGACCGGCTGCCCTGCCTGCGGTGTCGCTGCCGTGGGACATCGCCGGCGCCGGGTCCGGCTTCACGACATCCCTTGTTGTGGCGGGCCCGTCCGGCTCGTCCGGGCCAAACGGTTATGGCAATGCCGGGTCGGCCTCTGCCCCACGACAGTCGTCAGCGAACAGCACTCCCTGGCCGGCAAGCGGGCGATCCTGACGAACCGTGCCATCCGCTGGGCAACCGATGCCGTGGAGAAATGCGACGCCTCCGTCTCCGCCCTCTCCCACCAGCTCGGCGTCTCGTGGCGGGTCCTCTTGAAGGGCATCGAGACCGAGGGTCGGCGCCGGGTCGGACGCCTCTAACGCCTTGCCGGCAGTGATGCGCTCGGGGTCGACGAGCATGTCTGGACGCACGCCGGGTTCCCTGGATCGGGAATGGTCACCGGCATCATTGACCACACCCGTGACGCCCATGGCAACGTCCATGCAAGGCTGCTGGACCTGGTCGCGGGCCGGTCGGGGAAGGCCTCCACGGCGACTGGCTCAAGGAACGCGGTCCCGCGTTCGCGGCAGGGATCAAGGCCGCCAACCCCGACCCGTTCCGCGGCTACGCCAGCGCGATCCGCGACGAACTGCCCGAAGCCATTGTCGTGGTTGGTGCGTTTTATGCCGATGTCTTGCTTATGCCAAGGTTGGTGGTCCTGGCCCGGAATCTCGGGGCGCCTGGGGTGAAGGCCTCGGCATAATCAGAGACCTCGAGGAACGCGATGACGGTGCTGTCGATCCCGGCTGTGAGCAGCCGCATCACCTTGGTGTGCCGGAGGACGGGCGGAGTGATCTTCTTCACGGTCAGTGTCGGTCGCCGGTCCGCACGGCCGCATCTACCCTGTGCCCGGGGTGGACTGTCGGCAGGCCGCCGACTCCGATCGCGCCACACCGGGCATCTCCGCTGCCCGTGCCGGCATGCGCCGCGTCGCCGGCCTCCGCCGACAATACCTCCCGGATGTGGAGCGAACGGACCTGGTCGACGGCACCGGGCACCGGGCCTGGGAAGCCGCCCGCTTGAGGACGGACCATCCCAGCAAGATGACGGCGGCAGCGGCGAGGAACGGCTAAATTGGTGCGATGGATTATACGGCGCCAGAGGTGCCCAATGCCAGTAGTGACAGCTTGTTGCAGTCGGGGCACACCACTGCCAAAAACGAGACAACAGCACGCGCCGTGCTGAACCCTGATGGGCCGCCGGGGCCCGCCCCCTGAAGCTCATCGTCCGGGGCGGCACCGCCGCCACCAGATATGTCGGGGCCGAGGCGGCTGCCGCCCCAGACTCCGGCGCGCCGGCCATTGCGACAGTGCCGCTGTCAAAGTCACACGGTCGTATTATTCACAGGGCCTTCCTGGCTGTCACATAGCATGCAAGGGACAAACTGATGCAGGTTTCGGCCGGGTCGAAGCCCTGCCGTCGACAAAGGAGCCCTTCATGCCGGACGCCGGATCTTCAGGCAATTCCCTGGACGCGGGGGCTGCCCGCGGTCTCCTGGTCCATTCCGCGGGACCGGCCGACAGTGCCGGAATCTCCGCCGCCCTGCGCAGTGCGGCGAACGCGGTGGCCGCACTCGCTGCGGGGGTTCCCGTCGAGGTCGTGGTGCAAGGCCCCGGGGTGTCTCTCTTGGCCGCCGGATCGACCCTGGAAGAGTCGGTCAGTGAAGTCCTCGCCCAAGGTATCCGGATCCTTGCGTGCGGGAACAGCCTACGTTCTGTGGGCCTGGAGCCGGGGGAATTGTCCGCCGGTGTCGGTTCGGTCCCCGCTGCCATCGCGCACCTGGCCACGCGGCAGTGGGAAGGGTGGGCTTACGTCCGCCTGTGACCTGCGCCGATATGGGGTGGAAGGTCCTCTCAGGGTGCCCGTTCTGGCGGGAAAGAGTGGCCGGCAGGCCGTGCACGCATCGCCGGAAGCCCCGCCGGTGGAGGGCGTCAGGGCCATCCGCTCGAGTTGGAGACGCTTCCGCAGCGCCCATCCCAGAAGGGCTAGTGACAGCAGGGCGAAGGCTGGCTGTATCACCGCGGCAAGAAGAATGGGGGCTGCGCTGGTGAACAGATGGGCGGCCAGGGTCCCTGGGTCGGTGGATGTTGCGATCACCAGTCCGGTCAAACCTGTCAGGGGCCATCGGGTGTCGCAAACAGTGGCTTCGGCTCCGATGGGTGCGCCGAGGTAGCTGCCTACCAGCAGGCCGGCCAGAATCGAACCGGCTGCGACAATCACGGCATGCCACCACATGGCACCGGTTGGGCCCGTCATGTGGTTCATCGACACGACAACAGTCGCGGCGGCCACCGCGGCGATGCCTGCACGGGCCTTGCGGACCGGCCTCCAGCGTCGCAGCAGAGCGAAGTCACCGCTTAGCTGATGCCTCACTCCGGCCATTGCCCGGCCGCTGTCTCTCGCCACTGTTTCCTCGATCCGGCTGTCAGTATCCATGCCTGGTCCCAGCCGTGTTTGGGCTGTAGGCGCTTTCTCGGCCGCGTCAGGCTGCACCCCAGGGGTTTGAGTTTGGCTGTTCGGGGTTGCCGGCGAAGGCGACCGAGATCTCAGGGAGTGATGTCAGTGAGTTGTGTACGGTGCAGTGGGAGGCGACGGCGAGCAGGGCCTCGCGGCGTTCGGAGGGCACGCCGTCGGGGATGGTGAGGTGTACATTGATGCGGGCAACGCGTGCGGGTCGCGAGCCCATGTGGAAATCGGCCTTCACGGCGAGGCCTTCGGTGGGCAGGGCGTGCCGTTCCAGGTAGCGGCGGGCGTAGAACGCGACGCAGCCGGCGAGGCTGGCGATAAACAGCTCCGTGGGGGTGGGGCCGGTATCCTCGCCGCCGTCGCCGATCGGCTGGTCGGTCCGGATGACGTGGCCGCGGATGTTGATGTCGAAGCGGTCGCCGCCCAGGTGCGCGACCCGGACTGCCTGGCTTTCCCCGGGCGCGCGGCCTCCGGCGGCCGTTGCGCTGCCTGCGGCTGTGATGGCTGGTTCGCTGCTCATTGTGTTTCTCGATCCGTCGGTGGGGCATGCCCGGGACTCCCCGGGCGGGAGCAGGGGTCCGGTTCTATTTCGAGCTCGCCGGGGCGGCTGCCATTTTTGCCCGGACCTCTCCCATGTCCAGCTCTTTGATGCCCGTGATGAGCTGTTCCAGCCCGGCTGCGTTCATCGCCCCCGGCTGGGAGAACACCAGGATTCCCTCCCGGAAGGCCATCAGCGTGGGGATGGAGCTGATGCGCGCGGCTGCGGAGAGGCCGGGCTCGGCCTCGGTGTCCACCTTTGCGAAGACGACGTCCGCGTGGTTGTCGGAGGCTTTGCTGAAGGTGGGGGCGAACATTCGGCAGGGCCCGCACCAGGCTGCCCAGAAGTCCACCAGGACGATGTCGTTGCCGGTGATGGTGTCGTTGAAGGTCGCTTCGGAAATGTCGATGGTTGCCATAGGAATATTTTATACCCCCATGGGTATCTTGACAACAAGAGGGTAGGCCCTTTCCGTTTTGCATTAATACCCCCTGGGGTATCATAATGGAAGGGCAACTACCCGCCCGGGCTGCCGGAGACCATGAAAGGGCACCAGCATGAAGAGCATTTCAGTGGACGACCTGGCCGCACTCGGGCCGGATGTTTCCATCATCGACGTCAGGGAAGAGGAAGAGTACTCGGAGGCCTGCGTCCCGGGAACGAGGAACATCCCGCTCTCGCGTTTCCAGGAATCCCTCGGTGACGTTCCGGCTGGTCGGACGGTGTATGTGATGTGCGCCTCGGGCGGCCGCAGCTCCCGGGCCACGGCGCATCTCACGGCTGAGGGCTATGACGCGGTAAATGTCATGGGCGGCATCACGGAGTGGTACCGCAACGGGTACCCGGTTGACTATCCGGGGCGCGGTAAGTGACCATGTCCTCCACGCTTGACTTCCCGCCACCTCCGCACCTCCCGGACGCCGGCAGCCGCCGCACGATCAACCGCCTCAAGCGCGCCCGGGGACAGCTCACCGCGTTGATTGCCGCCTTCGAATCCGGGGCGGATTGCCGCAATGTCGTCACCCAGCTCTCGGCGGTCCGCGGCGCCCTGGACAGGGCCGGATTCGAACTGATCTCGGCGGCTATGCGCGAGTGCCTCACCGAGCCCGCGGACGACCCCACGGCAGTCGGCGTGCAGCCGGGACTGGTGGTCCAGAAACCCACCCTTGCGGAAGTCCGCACACTTTTCCTGCGACTGACCTAAGCTGGCTCCGGCCACCGCCAGGGCAACGGCGCCCAGCCCACATATCCAGCACGACCGCCCCGTCCTACCGAAAGGTTCAGTCCATGGAAATCACCCCCCAGCAGCTCGCGGAGCAGCTCAAGAACGGCGGCGACGCCCAGATTGTCGATGTCCGGGAAACAGCTGAAGTCGCCGAAGGCATGATCGCCGGCGCCAGGCACATCGCCCTGGGCGAACTGGCCGGCCGCCTGGACGAGCTGGACAAGTCCCGACCCGTCGTCGCGGTGTGCCGCAGCGGACGCCGCAGCGCTGCGGCCGCGGACCAGCTCACGGCGGCCGGCTTCACGGCCTACACCGTCCCCGGCGGAATGCTCGACTGGACCGCCGCAGGCCTCCCCACCGGCTGACCCCACCAGACCGCCCGGACGGCGCACCCCCCTATGCGCCGTCCGGGTTGCCACCTGCCCGGACCGTGTTCCTGACACGGGGAGCCGGGCGGAGGACGGCGGCTGCCCGCAAATGCGGGGCCGCCAGCAGAAATGTTCCAAGACATACCGAAAGAGATCATGACTTCCTTGAAGACCACCCCCGTTGAGTCCGCACCCCAGTCCATCGATGCCCCGACGCTGAAGGCCTGGGAAGAGAACCACGACGATCTGATGGTCATCGACGTGCGCGGCGGAGCGGAATTCGATGCCCTGCACATCAAGGGCTCCTACCATGTGCCGCTTCCGATGCTCAGCGAGCACACCGAAGAATTCGCGGCAAAGCTGGGCACCCGCGTGGTCCTGGTCTGCCAGTCCGGCAACCGGGCCGAGCAGGCCCGCAAACACCTGGACTCCGTGGGCCTGGCCGGCGCCAGCGTCCTGACCGGGGGCGTCCCCGCCTACGCCGCGGCCGGCGGCAACGTTGTCCGCGGCCGTGGGCCCTGGGCCCTGGAACGCCAGGTCCGGATGACCGCAGGCTCCCTGGTCCTCGCCAGCATCGTGGCGGCGAAATTTGCCTCACCGAAGCTGTCCCTGGTGGCCGGCGGCATCGGCGCCGGGCTGACGTTCTCCGCCGCCACCAACAGCTGCGCCATGGGCCAGATGCTCTCCAAGATGCCGTGGAACCGCTCCGCCAACGAACCCACCGCCCACCAGGCCCTGAAGAACCTGGACACCCGGGCATGATCCTCACCGCGGCGGCGTTCGGGCTGCTCGTCGGCGCCCTGCTGGGCCTGGTAGGAGGTGGCGGATCCATCCTCGCCGTCCCCGCCCTGGTCTACGGGGTCGGACTGCCGCTTGCCGCGGCGATCCCGACGTCGCTGGTCGTCGTCGGCGCATCCTCCGCCGTCGCGGTGCTGCCCCGCCTGCGGACCGGGGTGAACTGGCGCCTGGCGCTGATCATCGGCGCCGCCGGCACCGCCACCGCCTACCTCGGCGCGGCCGTCAACCGGCTCCTGGACCCGAAGATCCTGCTCCTGGCCTTCGCCGCGATCATGGTCTTCGCCGGCATCAGGATGCTGATGCCCTCCAAAACCGCCGGCGGGTCCTGCGCGCTGCCCGGCGGCGGGGTTCACTGGCGCAGCTGCCTGCCCAAGGCGATCGCCACCGGCGCCGTCGTGGGCTTCCTCACCGGCCTGCTCGGCGTCGGCGGCGGCTTCCTGATCGTCCCCGCCCTGACCCTGGTCCTGGGCCTCCCGATGGCCTTGACCGTGGGAACATCCCTGGTCATCATCGTCATCAACTCGGCCGCCGGCTTCGCCGCCCACCTCGCTGATCTGCAGATCGACTGGGCCGTCACCGCAGCCTTTGCCATAGCGGCGATGGCCGCCTCCCTCGCAGCCGGGCGGATCGGCACCAGGATTCCCGACAAGACCCTCAAACGCGGCTTTGCCGTCCTGGTCCTGGCGATCGCCGCCTACGTCGCTATCCAGGCACTCCTGTCCTAAGAGCGACTGCCAAAGGAACAGTGAAGCGCCGGAGGACATGTCCTCCGGCGCTTCACTGTTCCTTCAACGCCTGTGCTCGGGTGCCGGGCGGGTCGACCTACCGTCCGAACAGCTTCGCAAAGAAGCCCTTGCCGGCCGGCTCCTCGTTCTCATGCCCGCGGCACCGCTGGGAGGCCGGAACCCCACGCATCACCTGATCAACGTGCTGCCCGCAGCCCGCCCACGTCGTCTTCCCGCATTTCTTACAAGTCACGGCACGGCACATCTGGTTACTCCCTTTAGCTGGCTGGATGGTCTTATCAGTATACCCCATGGGGTATCGTATGCGGCTTGAGTACGTGGAACAGGGTCGGCTGAGGTCCCGGAGCGGGAGATCCTGTGCCAGCCCGCTGTGGGCCTAGGGGCAGCGCTTGAATCAGCGGAAGGGTTTGCGCATTGGCATCCATCACGAGATTCTGATCCTTGGCGGCGGCAATGCCGGTGTGGGTGTCGCAGCGAGACTCCGTCATTCCGGACGGACTGACATCGGTCTGATCGAGCCAAGCGGCGTGCACTGCTACCAGCCTTTGTGGACCCTGGTAGGGGGAGGCGTCGTTCTCGCCTCCGGCGGGACGGTTACGTACGACTACCTCGTGGTCAGCCCGGGAATTCAGCTCGACTGGGACAAGGTCCCCGGCATGGCCTGGGCCATCGAGTCGCCTGCAGCCTCAAGTAACTACCGCTACGACCTTGCCCCCCCAAGACCTGGGACATGATCAAGAACCTGACTTCAGGCACGGCCGTCTTTACGCAGCCGTCCGGGCCGATCAAATGTGCCGGAGCTCCACAGATGATTGCCTACCTTGCGGCAGACTTCTGGCGCAGCCAGGGGGAGCTGGAGGACACCCGTGTGGTGTTGCTTCTTCTGACGCCGGTCATGTTCGGGGTCAAGGTCTTCGATTAAGGTCTTCTCCGATGGACTCGACCGCATGGTGGCCGATGAGGGAATCGAGGTCCGCTTCCACAGCGAAATGGTGGAAGTGGATCATTTCTCCCGGACCGCGGTCATTGCGGACAACTAAGAAGGGACCAGGGAATCGCTGCACTACGATTTGCTGCACGCAGCGCCGCCGCAGCCGGCCCCCGACTGGCTCAAGCGCACACCGCTGGCCGATCCGGCCCACCGGCCGGATGCGTCGAGGTGGACAGTACCACCGTGCAACACGTCCGCCATCCCGAAATCCTTGCCCTGGGTGATGCCGGATCCACACCGAACTCAAAAGCCGGGGCGGCAGTCCGAAATCAGGCCCCGGTGCTGGTGAAAAATCTTCTGGTCGCCATCAACGGGGCAGTTCCCGCGGCCCGGTACAGCGGATACTCCTCCTGCCCGCTGGCAACGGCTCGCGCCAAGATGCTGCTCGCGGAGTTCGATTATCCACTCCGGCCGGCTCCCAGCCATCCCTTTATTGACAGCACCAAGGAACGCCGTGACATGTGGCTGCTAAAACGCTAAGGCCTGCCGTTCATGTACCGGAACCTGATCCTCACAGGCCGTGCCTGAACCGGACCGGAGTTGCGGTGCCATGACGGTTGAGGAGGGTTCTTCGAGAAACGATGTTGGGCTGAAGCCAGGTGCCCGGGTGGGGCTTCCCGCAGACGGAACTCTTGGAATTCCTGCACCCTCCGGCTGGCAGGGAACTGGCAGCTTTGCACGTCGTGCCGCGAAGACACGGTTTCCATATGAAGACACGGTTTCCATACAGGGAGGAATGATGGTGGCAGAAGCGGTTTTTCCGAATTGTTGTCAGGGTCGACGGGTCGGACTCGTCGGTGGCACCTCTTGAATGGGCCCCTGAAGAGGCGCGCTTGCGGTCCAGGCAGGTCCACGTTGTCACGGCGTGGCACTTCCCGTCATAGGGGACGCCGCCGGCAAGGCTGGGGACCCTGAGGCGTTTGGGGACAACGCCCGGCGTGTACATGCTGATGCGATGCGGCGGCCATCCGAGGCCGGGGCGGGGGTCACCGGTGAGGTGACGGAGGGGCATCCAGCGGAAGTGCTCCCCAAGGCGGCCGCCGGGGCAGACCTCTTGGTCGTCGGATCGCGTGGTCATGGCGGTTTCGCAGGAATGCTCCTGGCCTCGGTATCAAGCCTCACGGTGCACCAGGCCCATTGCCCGGTGCTGGTGGTCCGTACTGGTGCCAGTGCTCGTTCTTAGCCGGCGCGTTGGTGGTCTGTGGCGCGCATCCGGACAGCCACGAGGATTCCCGAGAGTGCGGTGAGAGCGCCCACGGCGGCGACGGCTGTCGGGATGCCGAAGGCGTCCGCGAGGATGCCGGCGAGGAGGGCGCCGACGGCGAATCCGCCGTCGCGCCAGAGCCGGTAGATGCCGACCGAGCGGGCCCGCCAGGCCGGGTGGGCGACGTCGCCGATGGCTGCCAGCAGGGTGGGGTAGACCATGGCCGTTCCCAGGCCCAGGAGGATGGCGGCGGCAAGCCAGATCCCGAAGCCGGTTCCGAGGGCGATCATTCCCAGTGCGACTGCCTGGACGAGCATGCCGCCGACGATCAGCCATTTGCGGCCGTACTTGTCCGACAGGGCCCCGGTGACGAGCTGGCCCGCGCCCCAGACGGCCGGGTAGACGGCGGCGAGGATGCCGATCCTGTCGATGCTCAGTCCGGCGGCGGCGAAGAGCACGGGGAACAAACCCCACGAGAGGCCGTCGTTGAGGTTGTTGACCATGCCGGCCTGGCTGACCGAGGACAGCGACTTGTCCCGGAAGCTGGTGAGGGTGAAGATTTCCCGGTTCCCCAGCTTCCCGTGGGCGTCGGCGTGGGCGGAGGTGTGGTTGGCGGCCTCCAGTCTGGCGTGGTCCCGGGTTTCCTTCACCGCGAAGACAGAGAGGCCCAGGCCTACGGCGATGTAGGCGGCGCCGAGCAGGAACGGTCCCGGGCGGAGCCCGTAGTTGGCGGCGATGTAGCCGGTGGCCAGGGCTGTGGCGGCGACGCCGAGGTATCCGGCGGCCTCGTTCAGGCCCATGGCCAGGCCGCGCCGGGAGGGGCCGACGAGGTCCATCTTCATGACCACAGTGGTGGACCAGGTCAGGCCCTGGCTGATGCCCAGGACAACGTTGGCTGCGACGATCCAGCCCCAGGAAGGTCCGAAGATCAGCAACAGCGGGACCGGGAGGGCAATGATCCAGCCGGTCACGAGGACCGGTTTGCGGCCGTAGCGGTCCGAGAGGGTGCCGGCGAAATAGTTGGTGCCGGCCTTGGCCAGCCCGAACGCCAGGATGTAGGTCAGGGCGGGGGTGTAGAGGTCCAGGTGGAAGACCTGACCGGCCAGCAGGGGCAGCACGGTGCGTTCCTGGCCGAGCGTGCCGCCGACCAGGGCGTTGACGGCGACGAGGAGCATGAACTGGGCCAGGTTCTGTCGCAGGCCCAGCGAGAGGCCGGTGCGTCGCGGGGTATCCCTCCGGACGGCACGGTCTTGGGGTAGTGGGGTGCTACCGGGCGTCATCTGTGTACTCCGCTCGTCCGGGACATGCGTTGGCGGCGGCCCGGTGTCCCGGACCGCCGCCAACGTGAGTCAGTCATTTGCTTCAGGTGGTGCCTGGATCAGTTGCTGAAAACGGAGTCCGGCGACTGCTGCCAGGTGGCCCAGCCTGCGTAGCTGCCGTCGAGTTCGACGACGTCGTAGCCGGCACGGCGCAGGGCGCTGGCCGCCACCGAGTTCCGGACCCCGCTCTGGCAATAGGAGACGATGGTGCCCTCGGCCGGGAGATGGTCCAGGTTCCACATCACCCGTCCGCCGCTGAGCTGGTGGGAGCCGGGGATGTGGCCGGCGGCGTGTTCGGTGCGGTTGCGGACGTCCAGGACCATGGCGGCGTCGAAGCCTTCGAGTTCTTCGGGTTGGATCAGCCTCGGCGTGCTTGCGGGCAGGCCTTCGAGGCTGGTGACGTAACCGGCGATCTTGTCGATGCCGACGCGGACCAGGTGGTCCCACATTTCCTGCGCGGCTCCCTGGTTCGGAGCCAGCAGCACGAGCGGGTTTTTGTCGGTTTCCGGGTTGACCACCCAGGCGCCGAAGCTGGCCGTGGACTTGCCGGCCGGGATGTTCAGGGAGCCGGTGACGGTGCCTTCGTGGACTTCGACGTTCGAGCGGGTGTCGACGAAGGTCACGGTGTCCGCGGCGAGGCCGGCCACGACCTCGGTGGTGGCAAGTTCCCCCAGGGGCACGCGGGCTCCCATCACGGCCGGGCCATCGCGGTTTTCGCGTTTCATCCGGGCGAAGTAGGCGTGGGCGTCGGGCTGGCCGTCGAGGAGTTCGTTGATGAAGCCCTGTTCGTCGTTGGCGGCCAGGTACGGGCCCCACCAGGCGTAGAGCCGTTCGTAGCCGACGGTGGTGGAGGGGATGGCGCCCAGGGCCTTGCCGCAGGCGCTGCCCGCGCCGTGGCCGGGGTGGACCTGGACGTGATCGGGCAGGGTCAGGAACTTCTCCCGCAGGCTGGCGAAGAGCTGCGTGGCCCCGGCGAAGCGGGTATCCACCCCGCCGGCCGCCTCGTCCAGCAGGTCCGGGCGGCCCAGATCACCGGAGAAGACAAAGTCCCCGGAGAGCAGGTAGCCGGGGGTCTCGGCGAATGCGCCGTCGGTGACCAGAAAGGACAGGTGCTCCGGGGTGTGCCCGGGGGTGTGGACGGCCTTGACCGTGATGTTGCCCAGGACGATCTCATCGTTGTCGCCCAGGCGTTCGGCCTCAAAGCCGTACTGCCAGTCCGCCCCGCCCTCGCCGGAGACATAGGCGGTGGCGCCGGTCGCGGCGGCCAGTTCACGGGTTCCGGAGAGGAAGTCCGCGTGGATGTGGGTCTCGGTCACGGCCACGATCTTCATCCCATTTGCTGCCGCGAGGGACTGGTATACGGCGATGTCGCGGCGGGGGTCAACGACGAGGGCCTCGCCCTTGGCCTGGCAGCCAATGAAATAGCTGGCCTGGGCAAGGTCTTCATCGTAAATGCGCTCGATAAGCATGGGGCTCTCCTTTATGGGGCGGTGGGGGAGTTTCCGGGAGCGAATTCTCCGTTCCTCTAGCTCCAACAATAATACCCCCTAGGGTATCTTGTAAGCGGGCTGTGCGCGGCCGGCCACGGGTAGGCCACTGCTGGCAGCTATACCCTCCCGGGTATAGAATAAGCAGAAGCACCCGCCCAGCTCTGGAGTCCGCCATGGAACTTGATTCGACAGACCTCACCCCCGTCATTAACCGGCTCAAGCGCGCCCAGGGGCAGCTCGCCGGCGTCACGCGCATGCTGGAGGAGGGGCGGGACTGCAAGGACATCGTCACCCAGCTCGCAGCTGTCTCCAAGGCCCTGGACCGGGCGGGTTTCGCCATCATCGCCAGCGGGCTCGAACAATGCCTGGTCCGCGGGGACTCGTCCATGGACACCAAGGACCTGGAGAAACTCTTTCTGTCCCTCGCCTGAGGCGCGCCCCGCCGACCTTGCAGGAGCGGCCATGAGCGGTACGCACGCTGTCACCGTCCCGCTGGCCTGGGAGAAGGCCGTGCAGCGCACCCGCGAGGCTCTCGCCGAGCAAGGATTTGGCATTCTCTCTGAGATCGACGTCCGTGCGACCTTTGCCGCCAAGCTCGGCGCCGAGGCCGCCGACGCCCTGGGCGACTATGTCATCCCGGGTGCCTGCAATCCGGCACTGGCCCGCCGGGCCCTGTCCGCCGAACCAGCCCTGGGGGCCCTGCTGCCCTGCAACGTGGTCGTCCGACGCGGCCACGACGCCACCGAAACCACCATCGAGGCCATCGACCCGCAGCCCATGGTCCAGCTCAGCGCTTACCCGGCAGTTCGTGAGATCGCCGACGACGCCGGCACACGGCTCCACGCCGCCTTGGCCGCCCTCGCCCCCTCCTGACAGTGACGCACAGCACCCGTCGCCGTCGGAGCAGGGGGCCGTCACCTGCGCGGTGGCGGCTTCGGTGCGCAAACAAAGGAATCCAGGACCTCAGGTGCCTGCTCGCCGGACTTTGGCGTGCCGTCATCGAGATCGGTACCGGTGATGGACCGTCACCGCATCTGCCCCGCCACCCCACGTCCTGGCCCAGGAACCTGAGGACTACCTCGGGGCCCTGGTTCTGAACAATGCCGCATGTGCCCCTGTCCCCGTCACTGATATCGCACGCAATTCTGGGGTCAGCCGCTGTGCTGTCTGCCAATACCTGCAATACGACCGTTGGTGAAGCGCCACGGTTGAGTCGTGCAAGAGGGCAATGAGTACAACAACTGTCAGTGCCGACCTAGGGCTTTCAGGGCCAAAGGGCCCTTCACTGTGGTTCGGCAGTGGGTGAGACTTCGTCTATAGGCCAGGAGTGAGGATTTCACATGATGTACGGATGGGATGGCGGTGGGGGAGCCGGGGCACGGGTACTGATGGCACTGGTGATGATGCTCTTCTGGGGAGGCCTGGTCACCGTGGTGATCGTGCTTCTCCGTCGCGGCCGGGGCCAGGATGGACCTGGACCCCATGGCCTCACTGGTGCGCCCCGTGACGAGGCCGAACGAATCCTTAACGAACGATTTGCCCGTGGGGAAACCGACGAAACGGAGCTCGCCGCGCGACGGGCGGCCCTCAGGCGGAAGCCATGACACCGCTGTCCCGAAGCCAGCTGCTGGTTGGAGTCCTTGCCACGCTGGCCCTCACAGTGCTGTCCATCGCCGCCGTCGCCTTCCTGGGCCAGCAACGGATCGGCGCAGGCCTTGCTGGTGGCACGGGTTGTGCCGCACCCGGAAGCGCTGGAACCATCGTCCACGTCACCACGACAGACATGGCTGGTCCCATGATGGGTGGCCCGGGAAGAATGGGTGGCATGGGGCTGACCGCCGACCATGCCACTGTTACCCACGGCTCAGTGAGGTTCCTGGTCACCAACGTGGGTCGGTACACCCATGAGATGGTGATCCTGCCACTGCCCGGAGAACAGATGACAGGCACCCGGCCCATCGGTGGTGATGGGAAGATCGACGAGGCAGGCAGCCTTGGCGAAGCCTCGGCCACCTGTGCCGAGGGTGCGGGGCAGGGGATCCTGCCCCGCACCTCCGGCTGGGTCAGCGTGAACCTCCCGCCGGGACGCTATGAACTGCTGTGCAACTTCGCCGGCCATTACGCCGCTGGCATGTACACCCTGCTCACCGTCACCTGACGCAGTCCCTCGGGCCGACGGCTGCGTGAGGGTGAGCATGGGTCCGGTCGACAAGCACCCCCTTGGCCGGCCTGCACCGGGAGCAGGTCCTGGAAGACTTTCAATGCGGCGGCGCCAAATCCTTGGTTCCCGTGGGCGGCCTTGTCGGAATGGTGTGGAAGGCCGGCCGCGGGTGAACCAGCGAACTACCCAGCCGGGGCCACGACGGGGAGGTTGCGGATTTCTTACGCCCGCGCGGCGCAGGGATGACGGGGGTGATCCGAACGCCGGTGCCGGAAACTTTCAAGGTCGTTCAGGACGGATGCTTATGTATCTGTCCAGTAGGGTCCTTGTTGGCGTTCAGGACTGCCCATGGGGAACATGCCCGCACCTGGCCGCAGTTCACGGTTGCCAAATCGAGAAGTGGCCAAGCTGTTGGGGGACGGTTGGCCACTTCACCATCGACCCTACAAGGAAGTTCTGACAGACATCCGCCGCGTCCGTCGAGTCGGCCTCCTTCCGGGCCACAGCCAGGCAGCCCCCACAGAAGGTTCCACCGGAGCCGGCTTGGTCTGACCCTGATGACGTCAACTCAGACCGTGCCCGCGGGCTGCTTTCCGGGATTCAAGTTCACTTGGATCGTTCTGGCCGAAATCGCCGCACTCAACGCCTTCGAAGTCACCTTCGACGGACGCCTGTCCGCCGGCAAGAAATAACATCAAAACCAATTAGACGGAAAACTTGACAGACCCGTCACCGGCGAGGTGACTTCTCCGCGACAGGCAAGGGAGCGCCGTCGTGGGTGACGGCAACAGGCGGTCGTGTCTTAAATCGGCTGTTGCGGTGGCATGGGTGCTGCGGGTGGTTAGCTGATGTCATGACGGAGTCGACGAATACCCATCCCAATGAACCTCACAACGCGAACTTCGCTGCTCGCCTGAATTGGCTTCGCGCCGGAGTGCTGGGCGCCAACGACGGAATTGTCTCTGTTGCCGCGACGGTCGTCGGCGTTGCCGGGGTCACCAACGCCCCGGCCCCGATCCTGGTCGCTGGCATGGCGGCCGTCGTCGGCGGCGCAATTTCCATGGCTCTGGGCGAATATGTGTCGGTGAGCAGCCAGCGCGATAGCCAACACGCACTGATCGAGAAGGAACGCCGGGAGCTCGCCGAGGACCCCGAATCCGAATTGGCTGAACTTGCCGGCATCTACCAGGCTAAGGGCATGAGCCGGGAAACCGCGGCCCGGGTGGCCCAGGAACTCACCGAACATGATGCCCTGGCAGCCCACCTCTCGGCGGAGCTGAACATCGATGAAGCCGAAGTCGTCAACCCCTGGCACGCGGCCTATGCCTCGGCCGCGGCGTTTGCGGTTGGTGCCATCTTGCCGATGCTTGCCATATTGCTCCCTCCAGCGGGGTGGCGCGTCCCGGTGACGTTTGTGGCGGTCTTGGTTGCATTGGGCCTCGCCGGAATGCTTAGTGCCTACATCGGTGGAAGCTCCAAGCGTGTCGCCGCCATCCGGCTCGTCGTGGGCGGTGCGCTGGCCCTTGCAGCGACCTACCTTGTCGGTACCTTGCTCGGAGCTACCGGAATCGTGTAAAGACGGCTTTCACCGCACCCAAGCTCCTTCACCCGCCCTGTACTCATGCAAGGTCAAGTCGTATATCAGGGGGTGGTTTGGCTCGGGCTGGCCCGATTGCCTTGGCCTGCCGCGAAGGGGTCTTTTGGTGCCGGTTTGCCTGCGGGAGTCGATGGAAAAGTCGGCCAATTCCCACTGTTCGCGGGACCGAAAATGGAGCAGAAGCCGTATGAAACACGATCGTTTTGAGCCGTCAAGCTGCGAACTCAAAATAGATTCGCCGGAGCGCGAATCACTGAGTGGCAGGAACGTACCGTATGTTGCCCGGTCACCGGGACGGGTCACCGGACGGGACAAGCGGACACTGCGCCAGCTGCTCAAACAATAGCGCAGGTCAGGGGGGCGTTTGTCTGGTGAGGGACCCGCTTACGGGACGTTCCAAAGTGGCACTCCGGACACACCCCTTGCCGGACGACGAGCGGATCGCCCCCTATGGGAATGCCATCATTGGTTCCAATTGCAAGGCGGTCGCACCGTTGATAACGGCGAGCTTCAGTTTCGCATTGTTGGGGTGGTTCCTGTTACGAGGTCAGCGACGCAACGGCCGACGCTGCATCCTCGATCAGGGACAATACGGCTCTTCAGAATCCAGGGTGTGGTCGGTGCTGTCGGGTGAGGGCTTTGGGGCGGTGCCGCTGTTTGGGCTGAGGCGAGGGCCGTGGGAGAGTGCCGTTGCGACGGCGCAGCCTACCTTGCCGCTGCCTTGGAATACTGTGATGACCACGCCCTGGTTGCGCACCCGCTCGGCGCCATTGCCCGGTCGGGCTGCCTCAGCGCGTGAAATGACCCCGCCATCATTGTGGCCGGGTCCACCAGAATTCGAGTTGGATGTTGTCGGGATCGCGGAACACCAGGGCCGCGCCGTTGGCCGTGTCTTCGGCGGGGGAGTGGACCACGCCCCGGTCCGCAAGTTCCTTCTGCCAAGCGTCCAGGTCTGCCCGTTCGGCGACGTTGAAGCCGATGTGGTCCAGCCCCACATTCCGGTCATCGAAGCGGCCGACCGGCACCACTTTGTGTTGGTTGAGCCCGATGATCAATCCCGTCGGCTGATGCCGCAGGACGATCATGATGCGGTTGTCGAGGTCGACCCGGCGTACACGCCGCAGGCCAAGCACCTCGCAATACCACTGGGCGCTGCCCTCAGCATCGGATACTGACAGGTCAATGTGCGACGGCGTGCCGAAGGTTGGCATGGACTCCTCCTCTTTCCATTTAGAGCATAGCCCGGTCTCGACCTGGGGCCCCGCGCGGCCCCGTGAGGCTGGGGAGCGATTGGGGATCGACCGGCGGGTCTGGCCGGGCCACTCCCCAACTTCGAGACGTTAGATACTGCACCCCCGGGCGATGTACTTCAAGGTCGTGGCTGGTACCAATCACCGAGAGCCTCGGAAGGTGCTGCGGCGTTGCCGAAGCACGACGGCGGCTGCCGGGCTCCCAGCGGAAGCCCGGCAGCCGCCGTCGTTCCCCACCCGCTCCCACTGCTCGCAAACTCCCAGCGGGTCCCTCGTGGGCGTGGGCCCAGATCAGACAGCCAACTCGCCGCCTTGTCTTGCGGACGCCGGGCGTAGGTTCCGCGGCAGGACTGGCATTGGATCGCGGGTGCAGTAGGACGGTTCTCCTTCGTGCATGGTCCCATGGCGTGACCGTGACCGTGGCCAATGAGCCAATCCCGGTGACGGTCGAGCTCAGAGAAAACCGGAGTCTTTCAACTTCGCGGCCACTCCGGCTCCGTCTGGCGCGGTTACCCAAGGCACAGTGCCGTGTCCGGTGGTGGGGGTGTCCTCGTGTGCGCGGCCACCGGCCAGCGTTGCCTCGCCGGCGGAGAGTTGGCGGATGACAGGTCTTCCAGCCAGAAGCCGCCCAATTCCGCCGACGACACTTCCCAAGATCAAGAATACGATCCAAATCTCCTTGGAAAACGTGCGCATGTCTTGTTCGTCGGTACGGCTGAAGTCGACGACGCTATATCCCCAAATACCCATGAAAGGGATAAGGACGATCACGGGCAGCCAAACAGCTACCAGGGAGCCATCCATACAATTCGAATGCGCCCAGCGGCGATGCGCAGCAGGAAATATCCATGCAAGACTCAAGGCGGTCCCGGTAGCCGTTCCCCTTCGGACAGGACCCCCGGCTTCGCCTGTCGGCCTCAAGAGCGCCACAGAAGTCGTCCGGGCTGATCTACAGACATGAAGTTCTAGCGCGGCCTCACGAGATCAAAGCGGCCCTCGGCAAGGACCTCGAAGTAGGCGCTTGGCCCGCCTGCGCGCAGCACAGGGTGGGCGAGGGCCGTCTGATAAATCCCGTCGGGAATCATGGCCTCATCGATGTGCACCGCGACGACTTCCCCGATCGTGAGCACCCCGGTAGACGTGTGCCCGTCGGCACCGCGCAAAGGAATGATGTCACTGACCCGGCACTCGAAGCTCACGGGAGAGGCAGCGACGCGGGGCGCACTGATTTCAACAGAGTCAGCGGCTTCCAGGGCGGATGCGACGAATTCATCAATGTCGGCCGTCGTTGACGTTGCGTTCATCTGCTCTGCGAGTGCGCGCGTGACGAGGTTCCAGGTGAACTCACCGCTCAGCTCAGCGTTGCGTGCGGTGTGCTTGCGGACGGTACTCGAGAAGCCAATGAGCGGCGGCGTGTAGGAGAATGCATTGAAGAAGCTGTACGGTGCGAGATTTCGAACGCCGGCAGGGGAAAGTGTGCCAATCCAACCGATCGGACGCGGCCCGACTATTGCATTGAAGGGATCGTGCGGAAGCCGGTGGCCCTCTGCTGGGCGGTAGAAGTGCGACGTCATCCGTTCAGTTAATCATCATTCGACGGCGCATCCGGCCATCGACTGGGACGACCCCGTCCTCTCATGATGACGCGCTACCCGATCCTCCACGAACGCGTCCACGTGGGCAGGCAGCTCCCGAATACCGGTGGCACCTCGGCACTGGCAAACTCACCAAACGCGAAGACAGGTGGGACCCGCCTCCAGATACACCGGTCCGAATAATGGTGCCCGGCCAGCCAAACAACATAAGCCTCGATCTCCGCGCCGATCCAAGAGCGACGGTACAGGTCGACAGGTGGACGGCTGAAAGAAATACTCCTCCAACATGGCGGCTTCCCTTCTCAATCAAAGAAAGCGAAGTAACCACCATTGCCCCGGCCAACCGTTATGTGCCATGGAACAGCGGCCCAAAGCCAGAAACCTGCGCAAAATATGACTCACCCACGGCACGGGCCACATGACCAGACCGGGCACAGAAGACCGATTATGTTCCGCGGAATATGATCCGTCAAAATGTATGTTGGGACCCCGCTGAAGAGCCTGAATGACCGGTCCAGGGCGGCGAACACGCTCGGCATGGTCTTATCCCGCAGGGGAATGACGATTCGGAAGCGTGAGTACGCCAGACAAGCCACGAACAACACCGTCTTGACGCCGTCAACAACAGGGCCGTCTCCGTAGTCCCGCTGGAGCCACGGCCCTGGCTCTGCGACCCATGGGCGGTGGACCCGGGCGTTTTGAGCCCGGTATTTGTTCTTCAGCCCGGCCAGCACATAGCGGGTGGTGCGGATCGAGCCGGCATAGCCCAACGCGACGAACTTTCCGTGCACGATGCCCCGCGGATCTTTCCCCGGGACTGTTCGACCAGCGACTTCATTTGTGGCAGGTACGGGTCGGTGATCCTGCCACGCTTCCGCGCCACCGGCGCTTGCGCGACTTCCTGGCGGCCTTTCACGTACGAGCGGACCGTGTTATGCGAGACGCCGCAGACCTCGGCGGCGCCGCGATACGACTGGGTTAGAT
>NZ_JAJLOZ010000080.1:0-20021 GCF_025548615.1 Arthrobacter sp. A2-55
GCACCTCGTTGGGGTCGGCGATGCCCAGCCAGCCGGCCAGTTCCTGGCTGTACCCCATCCGGGTGGAGCCGTCGCGGATGGCGGCCACCACGGGTGCGGAGGCGCGCAGGCCGCTGACGCGGCCTTCCACCGTGCTGAGGTCGAACTTGGCAAGCGTGGAGCGGATGGCGAATTCAAACAGCGGGCGGCGCGAGCGGATCAGGGAGTGGACGGCCTCATCCCCGCGCCGCTGGCGAAGCTCGCATGGATCGGCCCCGGTGGGCTCCACGGCCACGTAGGTCTGGGCGGTGAAGCGCTGGTCTTCGTCGAAGGCCTTCAGGGCGGCCTTCTGGCCGGCGGCGTCGCCGTCGAAGGTGAACACCACCTCGCCTCCCGTGCCGTCGTCGGAGAGCAAGCGGCGGGCCACCTTGATGTGTTCGGCGCCAAACGCGGTGCCACAGGTGGCCACGGCCGTGTCCACCCCGGCCAGGTGGCAGGCCATAACGTCCGTGTACCCTTCCACCACCACCAGCTGGCGCTTGGAGGCGATGTTCCGCTTGGCCAGGTCGATCCCGTACAGCACCTGGGACTTCTTGTAGAGCGTGGTTTCGGGCGTATTCAGGTATTTGGGGCCCTGGTCGTCCTCGAAAAGCTTG
The DNA here is from genome assembly GCF_025548615.1 of Arthrobacter sp. A2-55. NCBI lineage: Bacteria > Bacillati > Actinomycetota > Actinomycetes > Micrococcales > Micrococcaceae > Arthrobacter > Arthrobacter sp. A2-55. Next base: position 636 of record NZ_JAJLOZ010000080.1, read on the forward strand.
CGCGCGCCGAAGCCCACGGTATCCCCGGCAATGTCCCGGATGGGCCACATGAGGCGCCCCCGGAAGCGGTCGTAGATGCCCCTCTGCCCCTCGGAGAACATGCCAGTCAGCTTCAGCTCCTCCTGCGTGAAGCCCTTGCCGGAGAGGTGTTTGAGGAGCGCATCCCAGCCCTGCGGGGCGAAGCCCACGCCAAAGTGCTCCGCGGCGCTGCGGTCGAAGCCGCGCTCCTGCAGGAACGCCCGGCCCGTCGCGGCGGGAGGGGTGAGGAGCTGTTCGCGGAAGAACTCGCCGGCGATCTTGTGGGCATCCAGCAGCCTTTGCCGGCGCCCCACTTCTTCGCGGCGCGGCCCGGTGCCGCCGTCCTCATAGTGGAGTTCGTAGCCGATGCGCCCGGCCAGCTTCTCGACAGCCTCGGAAAAGGAGATGTGGTCCATTTTCTGGATGAAGGAGATGACGTCGCCGCTCTCCTGGCAGCCGAAGCAGTGGAAATACCCCATCTGGGGCCGCACATGAAAGGAGGGGCTGCGCTCATCGTGGAACGGGCACAGGCCCTTAAAGGAGCCGATGCCTGCCGATTTGAGCGTGACGTAGGCGTCAACAACTTCCTTGAGGTCGGTGCGCGTGCGCACCTCGTCAATGTCTTCGCGTTTAATCAGGCCGGCCACACGGCCAGTTTACGTGAGTTAATGCGGCCCGGAACCACTGGCGCCGGCGCCTGTGGAGAACGCTGCAGTGTGACCGATTTGGCAGCGGCCGGTGTCTGGAATCACCGCGCAACCAAGGCATTTACCGGGGTCCCGCGGAGCTGCCAGCGATAAACTTGGGGTATGCCGCACGCGGCGGTCCAATGGCGAACCTTCCCCGACCGGCCACCATTTTTCACCCCGCCACTTATGGAGAAAACCTTGTCGTTCACCGCCATCCGCCCGTCCGCCGCCGCCCGCAGCTCCGTCGGTTCCGACATCCTGCTGGCCCGCCACGGCAGCGCCATTTCCTCCCTGCGCCTGGACCGGGGACGCGGCCAGGTGGTGGCGGTATTGGCCGACGGATCCGTTGACACCGCCCCGAACCTGATTGACCCGACCCTGCAGATGCCGGGACGCTTTGACGACGACACCAAGCTCATGCTCTATGTTTGCGCGGCCACGGTGGGCGTGGCGGCCATCATGAGCGTCGCCGTCGGCATTGTCTTTGCCCTGGCCAACCCCGAGCAGCTGGCCAGCTTCACCGCCGCCCTGGGGAGCTACTCCGCCGCCATGTAGCCGGCGGTGGTAGCCTCGCCACATGATCGGGCGACTGCACCATCTTGTCATCGACTGCCCCGACCCGGACGCGCTGGCCGGGTTTTATGCCGCCCTGCTGGGGCACCCCGTCACGTTCCGTTCGACGGACTTTGTGGTGGTGGCGCCCAACGACCACAGCTCCGGGCTGGCCTTCCAGCGGACCCCGGACCACGTTGCGCCCCGCTGGCCGGACCCCGCCTACCCGCAGCAGATGCACCTCGATGTGCTGGTCGACGACGTCGATGCCGCCCATGCGCGGATCCTCGCCCTGGGTGCCACCCGGCTGGGCGGGCCGGACTCCCACGTCTATGCCGACCCCGCCGGCCACCCGTTCTGCCTCGTCCCCCGCCCGGGCTGGGCGGCTCCCATAGGGCCGGGCTGACGGCAGCTTCGGCCTCCCGGCATTGGGTACCTGCGCGGGGCCACGGGGATCGAACGGTGCATGCGCCGCACCGGAAATAATCGGTTCCGGCACGCTCAATGCCCAATGAATACCCTCACGGTGGTCCGGCTGACTAACGTTCGCGCTCTGGTTTTAGTGATGTGAGCTGGATCTGCTTCGCGAGTGCGTATGCCGCGGGCCGGTCATTTTCGTTGGCGACGAACACCCGCCCGATGAGCAGTGCGGCGTGATGCGGCACGTCGATTCGGCTCATACCTGCCGGGGTGTCGCCGGCCCAATTGGATTCGCAGAGGAGAAAGTCGCCAGCAGCAGTCCCGGTGGTGCGCTTGCCCACATAAGCGAAGTTGGCCCCGCTGGTTGGGTCGGTGAACTGCACGCTGCAGTAGCGGCCGTCCATCGCGGGCATGTGCAGCACATACGGTCCGCCCTTCACGTCAAGCCAACCCCCCAGGTAAAGGAGATCATCGGTGCCGGTCGCGATCACACTGCCGGACGACGCGGATTGGAACGGGCTCTCCGGCACGGCATAGATCGTGTTCACGGGGATCGGGCCGCCACCCAAGCCACGCCCCTCGAATATCCTCTTGAAGCCGCCGACCGTGATCCGGGGCCAGAAGTAGATAAACACGAACCCTCCGAGCAACCAAACGATCGCAGCCGTCACGGCGAGCGGGATGATCGCGCCCAAACCGCCTTCGGCGACCCGTCGATAGATGACCCATGCGAAGATCGCCAAGATGACGATGATGACCGGAGTGGCGTATTTCAGGATCAGGCGATTCATGACCGCACCCGGGCCACTGGCGGAACCTGGTAGTCGCCGTTCACTACCGAGGCGGCGGGCAGGTAGGCGCGGAGCATGAGCTTGAACCGGCCGGGCGGCGTTGCCACCCAGTTCCCTGGGGCACCTGGCGGCTGGTGCGGCTGCATCAGAATGTCGACCGATCCGTCGGCGTTGGCCACCAGACCAGAGTGGCTGTCCACGCTCGACCGGCCTGCCGCTGTGCCGACCATGTAACCGACGGTGTCCGTTGCGGTGAGTGACCAGAAGGCGTCATTCGGCGGGAGCCGGCCCGCCGGAAAGTGAAGCCGATAGGCGTGCTCGCCGCTGAGACGCGCCCCCGTGTCGTCGCTGGTTGCTGTCCAGTAGGCGGCTTCCTCGAAAACGTTGACCACCGGCAGGGCCTTCTGCAGTGCCGCCCGCGCGAGCAGTCCGTTGCCTGGGTGGCCCGCCTTGCGGATGGCGCTCCAGCCGTTGACGGTTGTCGTCTTGGTCTTCGCAACGGCGTTCAGGAGCAGGACCGTGGTCAGGTACGCGAATGTCAGTCCCATGATCACGCCCTGCACGACGCCGGAACCCGCCACCCAAGAAAAGAAGCCGCTCACGATGACTCCCGCATCACAGCACCCCGGTTCTGAACAGCACAACAAAGGTAACGATCGTGGCAACGATGACCCCGATCACGAGCCAGCCCTGCCACGAACCGGGGTGCCAGCCCGGGCCGGACGTGTTCGGCTTGAACCACCGCTTGGGCGTCTTGCCGGTCCGCTGTTGGGCACCGGTCGGTCGTCTTTGCTCATCCTTGGACATGCGTTCTCTCCTGCCTAGGGCAAGTAGTGCTAGTAGAACTAGAATAACTCTATGTTCGTACTCATCGATCCGGCAACGGCCACTCCCGTGTTCGCGCAGATTGCCGAGTCCATCGCCACCCAGATCGCGACGGGGACGATCTCCACCGGCGCGCGCCTGCCGGCGGCCAAAGTGCTGGCCGAGTCAATCGGCGTCAACTTTCACACGGTCTTGCGCGCCTACCAGGAGCTGCGCAACGACGGCCAGATCGAGCTTCGACGAGGCCGCGGCGCCGTGGTGGTCGGCGCACCAACAGCAAACGGGGTCCGCGTCGCCGTGGCTCGGGCGGCTGCCGAAGCGAAGTCCGCGGGCATCCCGATCGGGACCCTGCTGGCGCTCGTCCGGAAGGAATACGAGTCATGAACAGCCGCATCGTTGACCACCGGGCCGCCCGGCGAGCCGCACTCATCGCGACGATTTGGGTACCACTTGCGATCGTCGTTGCCGCAGAAATTGTCATAGTCGGTGTGGGTGCCACCGGCAGCCCGCAGCTCATCACCCACTGGCGCCCCGGCTCCGACCGTACCGGGCCGTGGTGGACCTACGCGGTCCTGGTCGCTGCAATTGGCTTCCCGGTGATCGCATTCATCGGCTTCTTCATGGTCCGCGCGACGAGAATGGCGGGGATGAACGCGTGGATGCCGGCCATCGCGATGGGAATTACAGTTTTCCACGCGATCGGCATGGGCGTTGGTTCGGTCGTACTCAACGTGTCGCCTCTCGCGCCGGCGCTTCCCCTCGCCGGCGGCGTCATTCTCGCGGCCGCCGCAGGGTTGCTGACCTGGTGGCTGCTTCCGCGGGAGGCCCTGACAGCCGAAAGCGTTCAGGCGGTTGACGCGCTCCCGGTCCGATCCAGCGAGGTCGCAGGCTGGACGGGGAGGGTTGAGCTCCCGGCCTGGTTCATGGCGCTCATCGCCGCCGCAGCCGCGGTACTGATCGTGCTCGGTGTGACTCTCTTGTTGACCGTTGGTCCTCGCCTGTGGCCGATCTTCCTCTCGCCGCTCCTTCTGCTGCTCGTTCTGCTCGTCACGGCGCATGTCGTCGTCACCGCCGGTCCGCGCGGATTCATCGTCCGATCAGCGATCGGCTGGCCGCGACTCCGCATTCCCCCGGCGAGTCTCGCGAAGGCAGCTGTTGTTGCGGTCGACCCGTTGGCTGACTTTGGCGGCTGGGGCTTCCGATGGGTGATCGGCCCGAGCCGAAAGGGGCGCTGGGGTTTCGTAACCCGCCGGGGCCCTGGCCTGGAAGTCTTCCGCCGCGACGGCCGTTCAATCGTCGTCACGGTGGACGACCCCGGCACCGCCGCCGCCGTCCTCGAAAGCTACGCAACGAAGTAGCGTTCCAGGACCGCTGAGAACGAGGGATCCATCGTGCAGGACAAGCGCTACTGGATCCCGCCGCGCTACAGCAGCGTGCGTTCCATCCCCACCAGTCGCTCGTGGAGGGCCAGCGCCGACACATCCGTAAGGGACGCGATCTGGTCGATGACAACCCTAAGCCGGGCGTCGTCGTCGTCCGCGTCCCGCCAGTCCGCGGCAAACATGGTCTCCAGGTGGGCGTCCCCGGTGGCGTTGAGCACCGCGACCAGCTCGCTGAGGATGTCCTGCTGGCGCTGGTAGATGGGCTGGCGGTGGTCGGTGGTCATGACAAAGGTGGTGGCCAGGCCCTTCATGACGGCAATTTCGTAGGCGGTTTCAACAGGTACGACGACGTCGGCAGCGTACCGGGTGAGCCGTTCGGGGCCGTAGATTTCCCTGGTCGCGGCGACGGCGCTCTGGCAGAAGCGGCCGATCAGCTGGCTGGTCATGTCCTTCAGGGCGGCCATCGAGGCACGGCTGCCGTCGGCGTGGCGGACCCAGACATCCGCCGATTCCAGCCGGGTGAGCGCTGCATCGATCTCTGCCGTGTCCACGGACGGGAGGTACCACTGCTGCGTGTAGCCCAGCACCCGGTTGCGCTGGTCCGAGTTGGCCAGCCACTTCAGCTGCACATGGCCGGCCACGATGGCGTCCTCCACGTCGTGGACGGAATAGGAAATGTCGTCGGCCAGGTCCATGACCTGCGCCTCGACGCAGGTTTTTCCGGCCGGGGCGTTGCTGCGCAGCCACTCAAAAACGGGGAGGTCGTCGGTGTAGGCGCCAAACTTGCTGGTGCGGCGCCCGTCGATCAGCGGCGCGTCGGCGGCCAGCCACGGGTATTTTGAGGAGGCATCGAGGGAGGCGCGGGTCAGGTTCAAGCCGGCCGAGCCGCCGTCGGGCGTCATGACCTTGGATTCCAGGCGGGTCAGCAGGCGCAGCGTCTGGGCGTTTCCCTCGAAGCCGCCAATGTCGTGGGACAGGTCATTGAGCACGGACTCGCCGTTGTGGCCGAAGGGCGGGTGGCCGAGGTCGTGGGCCAGGCAGGCGGTGTCCACCACGTCCGGGTCGCAGCCCAGCGTGCGGCCCAGTTCCCGGCCGATCTGTGCCACTTCCAGGCTGTGCGTGAGGCGGGTGCGGACAAAGTCGTCAGTGTCCGGGGCCACCACCTGGGTCTTGGCGCCGAGCCGCCGCAGCGCCGAGGAGTGCAGCACGCGTGCACGGTCGCGCTCAAAAACGGTCCGGAAGCTGCTCTTGTGGGCCTCCTGGACCCAGCGCTCCACGTCGGTGGAGGAGTACTCTGGCTGCGCTGAGGTAGACATATCCCTTAGTTTAGGGCCATCGCGGCGGCCCAATGGTCCGGCGCCACCCGGACGCCCGCTCCGCCTACGGCAGGTGCCGGTTGATCCAGCGCAGCGCGGGCCCCACTGCGGGGAGCCGGTTCCAATTGCGCGCCATGACACCCTGCCGGCCGCGGTTCACGGCCTGGGCACCCCAGTGGGCGAGGCCCCCGCGGCCCTCGGCCGCACGGACCCGGGCCCGCTGCCGCAGGGAAATGGTGCAGTTCAGGCACACTCCGGCCTCCGGCCTGCTGCCGAGCCGGATGATTCCCGACTCGGGGAAGGTCCGCCCGCAACACCAGCACATTTGCTGCTCCGGCCCGCTGCCGGTATCCGCCGCTGTCATCACTATCCTCCGGAGACGTCGAGCTCGGCGCCCGCCAGGTCCACCTGCTGGCTGCCGCTGAGCGTGCGCTCGTTCAGCCAGCCGTCCGGCAGTGCCGTGCGTTTCGGGGTGCCGGCGCGCCCGCGGGGGCCTTCGGCGTCGGCCCCGGGGTAGGGCGAGTCCATGTCGAGCTGGTCCAGCAGGCCGCGCAGGACTTCCAGGGTGGGGACCGCGGCAAGCTGGGCGCGCAGTTCGCCGCCCACCACATAGCCCTTGAAGTACCAGGCCATGTGCTTGCGGATGTCGCGCAGGGCCTTGTTTTCGTCGTCGAAGGTGTCAACGAGCAGTTCGGCGTGGCGGTAGACGGCGGCAGCCACCTCGGCCAGCCCCGGCTTGTGCCGCTTGTCGCTGCCTTCGAAGGCGGCCATCAAGTCGCCAAAGAGCCATGGGCGGCCCTGGCAGCCGCGGCCCACCACCACGCCGTCGACGCCGGTCTGGCGCACCATGGCGATGGCGTCCTCGGCGCTCCAGATGTCCCCGTTGCCCAGGACCGGGATGTCCGGCAGGGCCTCGCGGAGGCGGGCGATGGCATCCCAGTCGGCGTGCCCTGAGTAGAACTGGCTGGCGGTGCGGCCATGGAGGGCCACGGCGGCCACGCCGGCATCGCGGGCAATGCGGCCGGCCTCAAGGTAGGTCAGGTGGTCGTCATCAATGCCCTTGCGCATCTTGATGGTCAGCGGGAGCCCGCCCTTCGATGCTTCCTTCACGGCCGTGTTCACGATGGCAGTGAAAAGGTCCAGCTTCCACGGCAGGGCCGCTCCCCCGCCACGCCTGGTCACCTTGGCCACGGGGCAGCCGAAGTTCAGGTCAATGTGGTCGGCATGGTCTTCCTCGACCAGCATCCGCACGGCGCGGCCCACTGTTTCCGGATCGACGCCGTACAGCTGCACCGAGCGGATTTTCTCGTCGTCGTCGTGGCTAATCAGCCGCATGGACTCCGGCGTCCGCTCCACCAGCGCCCGCGAGGTGACCATTTCAGAGACGAACACGCCGCCCCCGTGTTCGCGGCACAGCCGGCGGAACGCCGTATTCGTGATGCCTGCCATGGGTGCCAGCACCACGGGCGTGTCCACGGTAATGTTGCCAAGTTTCAGGGGCGGGAGGTCCAACTTGGTGTCGCTGGAGGGGAAGTCTGTAACAGTCACGCTCCAATTCTCTCAAATCGGTCCAAATTAAGCGTCCGTGGCTTGGGGGTCCCGCCCTCCGCCCGGGTTGCAGCCCAAGCGGCCCGTTGCGCGGCGGTGGAATAGACTCACGCTGGTGGACCACCACGCCACGCGCACAGCCACACCACGCCACGCCCACAGACCTGCACCAAAGGACGCACCCATGCCACGCATTTCAGCCACCAAACAGGCCATTCTTGCCGCTGCACTGGAGCTGGGCGCGCTGCACGGGATCTCCGGCACCACCATGGACGAGGTGGCCGAGCGCGCCGGCGTGGCCAAGGGCAGCGTCTACTACAACTTCTCCTCCAAGGACCAGCTGTTCGGCGAGCTGATCACCTCCGGGGTCAGCACTTTGGCGGAAACCCTGCGCGGGGCCCGCCTGTCCGCCAGCGGATTCGCCTCCATTGAGGCCATGGTGACGCAGATGCTGGCCCTCATCGCCGACAACCGCGCCCTCGCCAAGCTGATGGCAGCGGAAATCTTCCGCACTGACCGGGCCTGGCAGGAGTCGATGGCCGCCCTGCGCCGCGGGGCACTGTCCGAAATCGAGGCTGCGCTGGAGCCGCTGACCCCGGCAGGAACCCCGGAGGGTTCGCGCCGCCTCATGGCCGGCGGCATCTTTGGCGCCACGCTGATGGGCGGCCTGGAATGGCTGCTGTTCAGCCCTGGCACGCCGGTTGCCGAGGTCGCCGCGGCCATTGTCTTCACCTTTTCCGGAAAGCTCGACGCCGGGTCCCCGGCTTCCGCCTGAGCCTCGCCGTCAGGCGGCGCCGCGGACATGTGCGGCGAGCAGCTCCGCGAACCTTTCCGGCTGCTCCACGGAGGGTGCGTGGCCGGTTCCGGCAAACACCTCTTCGGAGTAGCGGCCCCCGTTGGCGGCGTAGCGCTCCAGGACGGCCCGGGTCTGGGCCAGCATCTGCTGGGCCGGTGCCACGTCCGCGCCCGGCCAGCCGGGGATCACGCCGGCCTGGCCCAGGAAGTTCAGGTCGAAGGCGGAGGAATCGGAGACGATGGCGTCGGCATCGCCGCGCACCCACAGGATGGGCGGCTTGACGGCGAGCGCAACAATTCCCGAGACGTCAAAATGGCCCGGCGCCATGGTGTTGAGCACCCCGCGGGTGCCGGCGGCAAAGCCCGGCCAGTTCGCCGATGCCACGGAATCCCCCGGGTAGTTGTCCTCGCCCGTCGCGGTGGTGAGCATTGATTCGACCCAGGTGTCCTCGTCTTCTGAGGCAAAGCCGGGCGAAACATAGGAGCTCTTGTAGACGGCCCACGGCCCAAGGGCGTTCTCCCGGCTGGTGTCGCCCGCCTGGAGAGCGGCCACGAATCCCGGGTTGGCCCCTCCTCCCCCGGTGCCGGCGTCGTCCTCGGTGAGGCGGGTGCCGTCCAGGCGCGTCCCCCCAAAGCCGTAAGGCGAAACCGGCGCCTGCAGCGTGATGCTGGCGGCAGGGTGGTCCAGGGCGTATTGCAGCGCGACGCCGCCGCCCATGCTCCAACCCACCACGTGCACGGGGCCCAGCCCGAGCTCACGCACCACGGCGTGGACGTCGTCGCTGAAGTCCCGCACGCCTCGGGTGGCATCGACTGGGGCCCTTTCGCTGCCGCCAAAGCCGCGCAGGTCCACGGCGTAGGCGGCGATGTCCTCCGGCAGGGCCAGCATGGCTGGCTGCCAGAACAGGGAGGAGGAGACGTTTCCGTGGATGAATACGGCGGCGGGCCCGTCGGTGCGCTGCCCGGTGCGGGTGAGCACGTTGGCGGCCAGGCGGCCGGTGTGAATGGTGGTGGCGGTGATGCCGTCGAAGAGTGGCACTGCGGGACCCCTTTTCACGCTGCTGGTGACTGCTTGTGATATGCCCCACTTTAGGGCAGATTGGAAGAAGCGGCCCGACGCGGGAAAGGTGCACCATGACGTACAGGCTCTCCAGTGTTCCCGGCTCGCTGGCCTTCGGCGAATGGGGCGATCCCGGCGCCCCCGCCGTGCTGGCCGTCCACGGCATCACCGCCAACCATCTGGCCTGGGCCGCCGTCGCCCGGGCCCTGCCGGAGTTCCACGTCATTGCCCCGGACCTGCGCGGGCGCGGGGGCAGCCGCGGGCTCGGCGGGCCGTATGGCATGGAGGCCCACGCGGCCGACCTTGCCGCCCTGCTGGACCATGTGGGCGTGGCGACTGCCGCCGTCGTCGGCCATTCCATGGGTGCCTTCGCCGCCCTGGTCTTCGGGCTGCGGCACCCCGGCCGGACGGCTGCCACCGTGCTGGTCGACGGCGGCCTGCCGTTGGTGCTGCCGCCCGGGCTCACCGTCAATGACACGTTGGGGCCTGCGGCGCAGCGGCTCACGATGGAGTTTGCCGACCGTGCCGCCTACCGCCAGCTTTGGAAGGGGCACCCCGCCCTCGCCGGCGCCTGGAACGGGGACATTGAGGCATATGTGGACTACGACCTGGTGGGCGAACCGCCGCGGCTGCACTCCAGTGCCAGCTACGAGTCCATGGCCCTGGACTCGGCGGACCTTTTTGGCACGGACGCCATCGAGGCGGCCCTGTCGGCCCTGCCTGCGGGGACGCCGTTGCTGACCGCCCCGCGCGGGCTGCTGGATGCGGATCCCCTCTACTCGGCAGAGGCACTGGCGGCGTGGCGTGCCCGGTTGCCGGGCCTTGCCGTGTCCGAGGTGCCGGACGTCAACCACTACACCATCGTGATGGGCGGGCGTGGTGCGGCCGCTGTTGCCGCGGCGGTCAAGACGGCGGTGACCGCGGGCCGGACCGGCTCCTGATGTCCGCTGCGGCCGGGGTCGGGTTCCGTTCCGAACGCGGCCCGGTGCTGATTTCGCTCATGGTCAGCATGGCGCTCGTGGCACTCGATGCGACCGTGCTGGCCACGGCAGTGCCGTCCATCGTGGACAGCCTGGGCGGATTCTCCTCCTTCCCGTGGCTGTTTTCCGTCTACCTCCTCGCCCAGGCGGTGACTGTCCCTGTCTATGCCAAGCTTTCCGACACCCTGGGCCGCAAGCCCGTGATGCTGGCCGGGATCAGCATCTTTCTGGCGGGCTCGGTCTTGGCGGGGCTGGCCTGGAGCATGCCGGTGCTGATCGCATGCCGCCTCATCCAGGGCCTCGGCGCGGGGGCCATCCAGCCGGCCACCGCCACCATTGCCGGGGACATTTACACGGTCGAGGAACGCGCCCGGGCCCAGGGCTACCTTTCCGGGGTGTGGGCGGTGGCGGCCGTGCTGGGCCCGGCCCTTGGCGGACTGTTTTCCCAGTTCGCGTCCTGGCGTTGGATCTTCTTCGTCAATGTCCCCATCTGCATTGTGGCCATGGTGCTGCTGGCCAGGTCCTACCACGAGAACGTGGAACGCCGGCGCGTCCACATTGACTACCCCGGGGCGGTGCTGCTGGCCGGCGGCATGTCGCTGCTCATCCTGGCCGTGCTTGAGGGCGGGCAGGCCTGGGCCTGGGACTCGCCGCCCAGCATTGGCGGCTTCACCATCGGGGCGGCCTGCGTCGCCGGCTTCGTGATGGTTGAGCGGAGGACGGCGGACCCCGTCCTTCCGCTCTGGGTCCTCTCCCGCAGGCTGCTGCTGACCACGACGCTGGTCTCGCTGGGCGTGGGTGCCGTGCTGATCGGGCTGAGCTCCTACGTCCCGACGTTTCTGGAGGGATCGATCGGCACGGTGCCCTTGCTGGCGGGGCTGGCCGTGGCGGCCCAGTCGATCGGGTGGCCCATCGCCTCCAGCTTCTCCGGCCGCGTCTACATGCGCCACGGCTTCCGCAGCACGTCGATGCTTGGCATGGCCGTCATCGTGGCCGGTGCGCTGGCCCTGGTCATTGCTTCAGCCCGGCCAAACGTGTGGGTGGTGGCGTGCTGCTGCCTGCTCATTGGCGCCGGCCTCGGCTTTGCCTCCACCCCGGCCATTGTGGCCGCCCAATCATCCGTGGGCTGGGGCCAGCGCGGCGTGGTGACGGGCTCAAACATGCTGGCCCGGGCCATTGGCAGCTCCGTGGGCGTGGCAATCTTTGGGGCTGTGGCCAATTCCATCGTGGCGTCCACGGGACTGGGCCCCACCGATCCCGCCACTATCGTCGCCTCCGCCCGCGGCGTGTTCCTGGCCGTGCTGGCCTCCGGAATCTTGGGGCTGGCCGCTGCCGCCGCCATGCCCCGCTCCGTCGCCGTCGTGCCCTGAGCAAAGGCACGACGACGGCGACACCTGCTCGCCGGTTCAGCGCCCCTCCGGCCACTCCGCTGCCGCATGATGAGGGAGGGTCGCAGGAAACCCCGCGAAACATGAGGGAGGGTCGCAGGAATCCCCGCGAGACATGAGGGAGGGTCGGTGGGGAGGGCGCAAAAGGTGAGGGAGGGTCGGTGGGGAGGGCGCAAAAGGTGAGGGAGGGTCGGTGCGGGGGTCAGAGGCCGAGGATGCTGGTGGCGATGAGGAAGTAGATCACCAGCCCGGTGGCGTCCACAAACGTGGAAATGAACGGGTTGGAGAACACTGCCGGATCGGCCTTGACTGCCTTGCCCAGCAGCGGCATGAGTCCGCCGATGCTGGCCGCCATGGTGCACACGCCCAGCAGCGTCAGCCCAATGACCAGGCCGATGGGCACCGTGAACGCGATGGAGGCAATCGCGAACCCAAGGGCGCCCAGGAGCAGGCCCAGGAAGGCCCCCACGCGCACTTCACGGGCAAAGACCTTGAACACGTCGCGGGGGCGCACGTCCCCCAGCGCCAGCGCACGGGTGATGGTGGTGGCGGCCTGGTTGCCCGTGTTGCCGCCGGTGCCGATCAGCAGCGGGATGAACAGGGAGAGCACCACCTGCTGTTCCAGCGTGGCCTCAAACGCGCCAATGACCTGGACGGTCAGCGTGGCGCCCAGGGCCAGCACCAGCAGCCACACCACGCGGGCCCGGACAATGCTGCCGACAGGGGTGGCCAGGTACGGGCGGCGTAGCGGCTCGGTGCCTCCGGAGCGCGCCGCGTCCTCACTTTCCGCCTCTTCCAGGATCACCAGTGCGTCGTCTACCGTGAGGATCCCGACCAGGCGGTCCTCGGCGTCGACAATGGGCAGCACCAGCACCTTGGCATCGGCGCAGTACCGCGCGGCGTGCTCCGCGTCCAGGGTGGCCGGCACGCTCATTGGCGTCTTCATGATGTCGGCAACCAGCTGCGACTCTTCAGCCCGGAGCACGTCACGCAGGGACACGACCCCCACCAGGTGGCGGCCGCCGTCGGTCACTGGAATCGTGTAGACGCTCTCTGCGTCGTCGAGGTGGGCGCGGACGCGGGCGAACGTTTCCCGCACCGTCAGCATGGGATGGGTCGTGACGAATTCCGGGCTCATGAATCGGCCCACGGAACGCTGCGGATAACCCAGGACGGTGCTGGTGAGCGCGCGCTCCCTTTCATCCAGACCGGAGATGAGGCGGTGCGCCACGGAGGCCGGCAGCTCATCGAGCAGGGCCACGCGGTCATCCGGGCTCAGTTGCGCAAAAACCTCGGCAACGTCTGCTTCCTGCAGGCCGGACACGAGGTCGGCCTGCAGTGCCGCGTCGAGGCGTTCAAAGACCTCCAGCGCCCGGTCCTTGGACAGGGTCCGGTAGGCCAGGGCCCGCCGGATGGTGCTCAGGCGTTCCAGCTGCTCCAGCGTTTCAGCCAGGTCCAGGGCCTGCAGCACGCGGGAAACGCCGGCAACATCATTGGCTCCCAGGGCCCTGCCCAGGAGCTCGGCGCTGGCGTCAAAGGTCTGCGTTGGGGACTTGATCATGGTCCGGTTCCCTCCGGTGGGGGCACACACTGGCCTGCCACGGCGGTAGCCGGGGTGGCGGTAGCCGGGGTGGCGGTAGCCGGGGTGGCGGTAGCCGTAGTGGCTGCAGTCGCGGTGGCTGCAGTCGCGGTGGCTGCAAAGGCGGTGTGCAAAAGGGGTGGGTGGTCTGGTGCGCGCAGCCGCGCAGCCCACCGTGACGGGCAAATCTGCCGTCAGCTGGCGTCCCCTGGGTACAGGTGTGGCTCGCGCGGGGCGGTAGTTCGACTAGGTCCGTCGTCCATGCGTGCCTCCCACCTCCATCCATTCCGGGCCCGTCGACCGTGTCCGCGACAAAGGTTTTGCTGCAATGGTCCGCTGCAACCAGGGGATAAGTTGCAAGCGGTTGCGGCACAGGAGGGCGTCCCCCCATCCTAGGCCGGGGCGCCTGCGAACCACCAATCACGGCGGGTTCCGCAGGGGTCAGAGCAGCCAGCCGTTTTCCTGCGCAATGTGCACTGCTTCCGCACGGGTCCGGGCGCCCGTCTTGCCCATGGCGCTGGAAAGATAGTTGCGCACCGTCCCTTCGGTCAGAAAGGTGGCCGCGGCAATGTCCGCCACCGTTCCGCCGCCGCCTGCCGCCCGGAGCACGTCGGTTTCCCGTTCCGTCAACGGGCTGTCGCCGGAGGTCATGCTCTCCACTGCCAGCGCCGGATCCACCACTCGCAGCCCTGCGGCGACCTTCCGCACCGCGTCCGCCAGCTGCCTTGCCGGGGTGTCCTTGACCACGAACCCGCTGGCCCCTGCCTGCATGGCACGGCGCAGGTACCCCGGCCGGCCAAAGGTGGTGACCATCAGCACGCGGCAGTCCGGCGCGTCGAGGCGCAGCTTGGCCGCTGCGGCAATCCCGTCCAGCCCCGGCATTTCCACGTCCAGCAGTGCCACGTCGGCCCGGTGAAGGACGACGGCGGCGCCCACCTCATCCCCCCGGCCCACCTCTGCGACCACCTCGATGTCCGCTTCCAGGCCCAGGAGCGCGGCCAGCGCGCCCCGGACCAGGGCCTGGTCGTCAGCTATCACCAGCCGGATCACAGGCTCAGCCTCAGCCGGAAGCCGCCCAGGGCGGAGCGGCCCAGCTCGAGCGTGGCGCCGGCCGCGGCAGCCCGCTCCGCCAGGCCGTTGAGTCCGCTACCGGCGGGGAGCCCGTCTGCAGGCACCCGCCCGTCCCCTGCCGGGGCGGCACCCAAGGTGCCGGGTTCCGCGGAGGGGCCGGCGCCGTCGTCGTCAATCTGGAGGAGGCGGGCGGACAGGGTGACAGTGCAGCGGGTGGCTCCGGCATGCCTGATGACGTTGGTGATGCCTTCGCGGAGGGCCCAGCCAAAGAGTTCGCGGGCGGTGGCGGGCACGGAATCGGCGGCCCCGGGCAGTTCGGCCTCGATGCCGGCCGCGGCCAGCGCGGTGCGTGCGCCAGCCAGCTCGGTGAGGACATTGATGCCGCGGTACCCGCCCACGGTGGCCCGCACATCCTCCAGGGCGCCCCGGGCCAGGTCCTCAAGGTCGGCAATTTCCGCAGCGGCCCTGTCCGGGTCAATGGACAGCAGGCGCCCGGCCAGTTCGGCTTTGACGGCGATGACGGTCAGGGAGTGGCCCAGGATGTCGTGCATGTCCCGGGCCACGCGGCTGCGTTCCTCCCGGACGGCCAGCGCGGCCAGTTCATGCTGGGTCTGGCGCAGTTCCCGGATGGTGGCCAGCTGCCGGGAGAAGGCCATCATCATCAGGCCCAGTGAGCCGATGGTGGCCGCCTGGGAGAAGGCATTGGCAGGCTCGGCGCCGGCCGCTGCATTGATGGCGAAGGATCCCCCGGACAAGGCGATTATGGCGGCCAAGGCAAGGGTGCGGGGGTGGCCCTGGCTGCCGATGAACACCGACACGAACGTCCACAGCCACGTGGTGCCGACCGCAGCGTCCGGGTAGGCGAAAAATGCCACGCTGATGCCGAAGAAGCCCAGGGCGAGGAAGGCCTTGAACCGTTGGCTGCGGTACCACCCCATGGGCGGCCCCACCATGAAAACGGCCACGAACACCAGCATGTGGACCCAGAGCAGGGCGTTGACCCAAGGGTTGCGCTCCCCGGCCGCGGCGCCCCAACCGCTGCTGAGCAGCAGGATCAGGCCGGAGATGCCCGCGGCAATGAACCAGCGGCGGGGCCCGCGCCCGGCCGCCAGCTCCCGGATGGAGGGGACGTGGTCCGTGGCAGGGAACCAGCCCGATTCCCCGGGTCCGTCGCTTGCCATTGATGCCATAAGGCCCACTGTATGCTTTCCCGGCCGGGGCGGGGCTGCTCCCGCACTCACACCCGCTGGGTGTCGCGGCGGAAGGCGAGGGCGGCACCGATCCCGAAGACGGCCAGCCAGAGGATGACATTGCCCACGGCGAGCCAGTTGAAGGCATCCCCTGTCAGCGGGGACCGGGCAATTTCACCGAGCCCGTAGGTGGGGGTCCACACGCCGATGTGCTGCAGGGGCTTGGCCATGGTGTCCAGGGGCCGGAAGAGTCCGCCGAAGAAGGCCAGGAATGCCAGCGCCGGGCCCATGAACTGCATGACGTTCTCGCTGGGAACCAGGTAGCCCACCATCAGGCCCATGGCGGTGAAGACGAGGGATCCCAGCCACGCGGCAGTCCCGGCCACAATCCACACTTGCACGGGCAGGCGCACGCCGATGGCCAGGCCCGTGGCAAAGGTGGCCAGCACGGCCAGCAGGCCGATGGAAAGCCCGCCGAGGATTTTTACGAAGATGTTCGCCACGGGATGCAGCGGGGTGAGGCGCAGCTGCCGGCTCCAGCCGAGCTGGCGTTCAATGGCCACGGCCCCGCCGGCTGAGGTGGAGGCCATCATGGCTCCATAGACGGCCATGGAAATCATGATGAACGCGGCCACGGACGGTGCGCCCTGGGCCACGGTGCGGCCGGTTTCGATGGACGTGTCCCGGAATTGCAGCCCAAAGGCCAGGAACATGACGATGGGAAAGGCGACGGTAAAGAACAGGGTGCGGCGGTTGCGGAAGCGCCGCTTGATCTCGATGCCGAGCAGGGTGGGGTTGAGGCCGCCGAAGGGCGGGACGTTGCGGGCGCGCCCTGTTGCGGGCAGTGCTGTGGTCATGGCGGTTACTTTCCTTTGCTTTCTGTCCCTGTTATTTCGGCTGCGGCGTCCGCGTCCCCGGTGAGGGCCACGAAGGCGTCCTCAAGGTTGTGGGAGGTGATTTCAAGGTCGACGGCGTCCGTGGAGTTGAGCAGGTATCTCGCCACGGCGTCGGAATCCTTGGTGCGGATGGCCAGCCTTTCGCCTTGGACTTGCACCGAGTCCACGCCTGGCAGGGCGGCGAGCGCGGCTGCGTCTGCATTGTCCGCCGTGGCGAGCACGGTGCGTCCTGAGGCGAGGTTCTTGATTTCAGCCGCCGTCCCGTCCGCCACGATCTTCCCGCGGCGCACCAGCACAATCCTGTCCGCGTAGGCATCCGCCTCCTCCAGGTAGTGGGTGGCAAAGATGACGGTGCGGCCCCGTGCGGTGTCGGCACGGATGGCCTGCCAAAAGTCCCGCCGCCCCTCCACGTCCATGCCGGTGGTGGGCTCGTCCAGGATCAGCAGGCCCGGATCGGAGAGCAGGGCCATGGCGAAGCGCAGCCGCTGCTGCTGGCCGCCCGAGCACTTTTCCACCCGCCGGCCCGCGACGTCGAGGATGCCCGCGCGGTCCAGGACTTCGTCCACGGGCTGGTGCTGGGCAAAGAGCGACGCCGTGAGGGCTGCCGTTTCACGCACCGTGAGGTCCTTCAGGAGCCCGCCGGTTTGCATGACGGCGCTGACCAGGCCGTGGGCGATGGCTGCCCGGGGCGCCATGCCGAAGATGGCGAGGCTGCCGGCGTCGGGCTTGGAAAGGCCCAGCAGCATGTCGATGGTGGTGGTTTTGCCCGCGCCGTTGGGGCCAAGGAACGCCACCACCTCGCCCGGGCGGATCTGCAGGTCGATGCCGTTGACGGCGTGGACGGTCTTCGAGTGGGTTCCGAAGGACTTGTGCAAACCTGTGGCGTCCACGGCGAGCGGGCCGGTGGGATCGGGCGCAGCGCCCCGTGGCAGGGTGCTGCCCTGTCGGTTGTGCGCCTGCGTGGCGGGAACGGTCATGGTGAGTCTCCTTCAGGATCGGTCAATGATGGATGCGTGCGGCCGGCTGGGCGGCGGACGTCAGGGCGGCCGTAGCGGCTGGCGCGGCGGCCCGGGCCCGGGACAGCGTGCCGAAGCGCTGGGCCGCCAGTGCAATGCTGAGGTAGAGCATGATGGAGGTGGTCCCGAGGGCCTGTGCTCCAGCCCGCTCGGCGGCCGGGGCCAGGAAAACCCCCACCTGGTCCAGGCCCAGGTGGATGGCGAGGCCCGCGATCCACAGTGCCACGGTGGTCCAGTTGCCCTGCCGGAGCAGCGTGCCGCCGTCGCGCCAGACGCGGATCAGGCTGCCCCTCCACCAGCCGACGGCGGCAGCCGAGACGAGTCCGGCGCCCATGGCCAGGTACGCGGCCGCCGGAATCGCGGCATGCCCCGCCACGGCCGCAATCTGGCCGATGCCCACCACGCCCAGCACCAGCATGAGCAGGTAGGGCCGGTTTTCCCGGACGGGCCGGACACTGAGTTGGCGGTAGAGAATCCATGCCAATGCTGCCGCCGCCAGGGCAAGGTATGGGAGTTGCTGGGTCATGATGCGCTGCCTCTTGCTGTGTTGGGTTCGGCCCGACGGGGCCATTGGAATAATTCTTCCGGCCGAAGGCCAGGGAGCCCCCACACGGCTGTCACGGGCTCCCCATGACATTTGTCATGACCGCCCGCCGTCGGGGAGGCAGGCATTGTGTTCTTCACCCGCAGCGCCTAAGAATGGACCATGACGGTCACGTTGAGGTCCCTGGAAACCGCAGTCCCGCCCACCATCCTGCTCCAGCCTGAAGCCCGCGACGTGTTTGCCGCCCAGCCCGGCCTGACCCGGCTGGGCCAGCGGCTGGTGCGGACCTGCTTTGACTCGGCCGCCATCGACACCCGGCACACGGCCGTCGCCGAAATGTCGCTGGATTACCAGGGGGACGGCGCGCCCGTGTTCTTCGACGCCGGCCAAGGACTCCTGCTCACCCCCAGTACCAGGGAGCGCAACGAGCTGTTCACCGTGGAGGCCACCGCGTTGTTCATCGAGGCCGCATCCCGGGCCGTGGAAAAGTGCGACGGCGTGTCCCCGGCCGATGTCACGCATGTCATCACCGTCTCCTGCACAGGCTTTTTCAACCCGGGGCCGGATTACAAGATCGTCCGTGCGCTGGGTCTTGACGCTTCGGTGCAGCGCTACCACCTCGGGTTCATGGGATGCTACGCGGCATTCCCGGCCCTGCGGGCGGCCAAGGCGTTTTGCGAGGCGGATCCCCGTGCCGTGGTGCTGGTGGTGTCGGCCGAACTGTGTTCCCTGCACGTGCGGACCTCCAACAACCCGGACACCATCATGGGCTCGTCGCTGTTTGCCGACGGGGCGGCGGCCGCCGTCGTGACGGCACGCGAGCTTCCGGCCACACGGCCGGTGGTGGTGCTGGACCACTTTGAGACCGTGCTTACGCCGGTGGGTGAGGATTCCATGGCGTGGAACATTGGCGACCAGGGTTTTGAGATGGTCCTGGACAGTTACGTGCCGCGCATCATTGATGAGCACATTGTGGGGGCGCTGGAACCCCTGCTGGCCCATGAGCCCGGCCTGGCGGCCTTGCCGTACAGCGAGATCCGGCACTGGGCCATCCATCCCGGCGGGCGCAGCATCCTGGACAAGGTGGAGGCCAAGCTGCAGCTCACCCCCGATCAGCTGGTGCCCTCGCGGGAAACGTTGCGCAACTACGGCAACATGAGCAGCGCCACCGTGATGTTCGTCCTCAAGCACATCCTGGACCAGGCCGCCACCGCCGAGTCGGAAAGCATCTGCGCCATGGCCTTTGGCCCGGGGCTTACGGTGGAAACGGGGCTGTTCACCAAGGTGTCCCCCGGGCTGGGCGCCGAGACAGCCAGCGCGGGGGAA
>NZ_JAJLOZ010000081.1:0-19753 GCF_025548615.1 Arthrobacter sp. A2-55
TCTCGTCCGTGGCTCCACGGTCAGGACGAAGCCGCGATGGCGCGCAGGCCATCTGAAAATTGGGCCGCGGCCATTCGGCACATGGACTGGGCCCAAGGGCTACCACTGCTCGGTCCGGCCCAGGGTGCCGACCCGCATTTGCGAGGAATCAGGTGCTGGCGGCGGGGGTGGCCTATGGACGCCACATCTTGACCAAGATACCCCCACAGGGTATGCTTGGTGTGTTGTCAGTGAAGTAGTTTGTCGCAGCCGTTGATCATTCCGGCCGCTACTGCCGTTCAACCCGCAACGCACAATTCATCCTCGTTCAAAGGAAATATCTGACATGTGCGGAACCGATATCCACAACGCTCTCGAACTGACCCCGGTTTCGGAGAGCTCTTGTTCGTGTTGCTCAACTGCTGGGAAGGCTTCGACCCCGCCCACTTCCACTGGTATCCCAGGTACCCGTTACGCGCTGGAGGGGCTGACGTGCGGACATTGCGTCCAAAGCGTGGAGGGCGCCGTCCGGGCTCTGGCGGGCGTGGAAGCAGCCACCGTCGGGCTGGTCCCAGGCGGGACCTCGACCCTGACTGTCTCCGGCCCGGCCTCCCCGGAGGACATCCATTCGGCCGTGGAGGGCGCCGGCTACGCGGTCACGGGAAACTAGTAACCCCCTGTCAAGGTTTTAGGGAGCGTCATGAACGAACACGGTACTGAGCACAACCACCCGACAGTGGGAGCGGTCACCACGCCTGCGACTATGGCCGGCATGGATGATGCTGCCATGGGCCACGGCGGGATGGGGCATGATGGCCATGCCGTCCACACGGCGGGCCAGCATGCCGGGCACAGCACCGCCATGTTCAAGAACCGTTTCTGGCTGACCCTGGTGCTTTCCATACCGGTGGTGTTCTTCAGTCCCATGTTCGGGCACCTCCTCAGTTACGCCCCGCCCCAGTTCCCTGGGTCCAACTGGATCCCGCCCCTGCTGGGCACGTTCATTTTCTTCTACGGCGGCCAACCGTTCCTGAAGGGTGGCTGGCAGGAGATCAGGTCCCGGCAACCGGGGATGATGTTGCTGATTTCCATGGCCATCACGGTCGCGTTCATCGCCTCCTGGGTGACCAGTCTGGGGCTGGGTGGCTTTGACCTGGATTTCTGGTGGGAGCTAGCCCTGCTGGTGGCCATCATGCTGCTGGGGCATTGGATCGAAATGCGGGCGCTGGGTTCGGCCCGCGGCGCGCTCGACGCCCTGGCAGCCCTGCTGCCGGACGAGGCCGAACGCGTCATCGACGGCGGCACCGAAATCGTGGGTGTCGCGGAGCTGGTGGCCGGCGATCTGGTCCTGGTCCGTTCCGGCGCCCGCATGCCGGCCGACGGTGTCATCAGTGATGGGTCGGTGGAGGTCGATGAGTCGATGATCACCGGCGAGTCCAAGACCGTTCCCCGCACCGTGGGGGACCCCGTGGTAGCCGGTACGGTTGCCACCGACAACTCCCTGCGAATGACTGTCACCGCCGTGGGCGACGACACGGCCCTCGCGGGCATCCAGCGGCTGGTTGCCGAGGCGCAGGCCTCCACCTCGCGCGCCCAGGCGCTGGCCGACCGGGCAGCAGGGTTCCTGTTTTACTTCGCCGCCGGCGCCGGTGTCATCACCTTCATTGTTTGGTCCTTGCTGGGCAGTGTCCCGGACGCGGTGACCCGCACCGTGACGGTGTTGGTCATTGCCTGCCCGCACGCCCTGGGCCTGGCCATCCCGCTGGTGATCGCGATCTCCACCGAACGCGCCGCACGGGCCGGGGTGTTGATTAAGAACCGGATGGCGCTGGAACGCATGCGCACCGTCGACGTCGTGCTCTTCGACAAGACCGGCACCCTGACCAGGGGCGAACCGGCCGTCACCGACGTCGTTGCGACCAATGGGGTGACCGCCGATGAGCTCCTGGCCCTGGCCGCCGCCGTCGAGTCCGACAGTGAGCACCCCGTGGCTCGCGCCATCACCAACGCCGCACACCGCACCGGCAGGGCGGTGCCCCAGGCCTCCAGTTTTCAGTCCCTGACCGGGCGTGGCGTCCAGGCCAACATCGACGGCAGCACGCTTGCCGTCGGCGGTCCTGCCCTGCTCAGGGAACTCAACTTGGCCGAGCCGGCCGGCATCAGTGGTGCGACGGCGGAGTGGATGGGCCGCGGCGCCGCCGTGCTGCACGTGATCCGGGACGGTGCCGTGATCGGGGCCGTTGCCCTGGAGGATGAGGTTCGGGAGGAATCCCGCCAGGCCGTGGCCGCCCTGCAGAACCGGGGCATCACGGTCGCCATGATCACCGGCGACGCCCACCAGGTCGCGCAAGCTGTGGCCGCCGAACTGCACATCGACGAGGTCTTTGCCGAGGTCCTGCCCCGGGACAAGGACCAGAAAGTTGCCGAACTCCAGGCCCGCGGACTGAAGGTGGCCATGGTCGGTGACGGCGTCAATGACGCCCCGGCCCTGGCCCGGGCCGAGGTCGGCATCGCGATCGGTGCCGGCACCGACGTGGCCATGGAATCCGCCGGCGTCGTGCTGGCCGGCAACGACCCCCGGGCCGTGCTGTCCATGGTGGACCTCTCCCACGCCAGCTACCGCAAAATGTGGCAGAACCTGATCTGGGCCACCGGCTACAACATCATCTCCGTCCCCCTGGCAGCCGGCGTCCTCGCCTTCGCCGGGATCGTGCTCTCCCCGGCCGCCGGGGCCGTGCTCATGTCCCTGTCCACCATCGTGGTCGCCCTGAACGCCCAGCTGCTGCGCCGGCTCAAACTCAACCCGGCCGACGCCCACTGACCCCGGGCCCTGACGAATCACTCAGTCTCCCCCAGTACAATACACAATGACCCGACAGCCCCAGCCCAGAAAGGACTCTGCGATGCGCACGCCATCTTTCCTGCCCTCCCAGAGATCCCTCCTGTACTGGGGCGGGGTGTTCGCCGTTGTGATAGCCGTTGTCGGGGGAATCCTGGGCATGCACGTGATCGGCGGTGCCCAGGCGGCACCGGTGGCACCGACAGCCATGACCAGCACGGTTTCCACCCTCACCCCTGCCATGCCTGAAATGACGTCGAACCACCCGGGCCCGTCGCCCATGGCTCTTTCACACGGCTTGCCGGTGGCCGACGTTGTTGTCGGCCCGGCCGGGCCCGGCCGCCAGGGAACCCAGGCGTTGTGCGGGTGCCTGCCCGCCGGCTGTGGAGCGACCATGGCCATGCATGGCGCCTGTGTCCCCACCATCGGACCCGCCGTGCTGAGCGTCCCCCTACCGGGGATGGTCACCCAGGTCCATGCCGGGACGGCGTCCCTCAGCGCGCCCGGGCCCAGCTCCGGGGACCGTGTCCCCGATCCGCCCTCACTGAACCAGCTCTCGATCAGCCGAACGTAAACCGGTGAGACGGCCTGCCACCTCATGGCAGGCCCTCATCAACGCACCCCCGGGATGGGCGTGCCGGCTACCTCTCGAGACCCTTTTAGTGAAGGACTGTTCCTTTTGAAGAAATTTCTGACCCTTTCCGCCACGGCCCTGGCCACGATGATCGCCCTGGCCGGGTGCTCCACCGGCACCAGCGGCGGCTCCATGCCCGGCATGGACCACGGCAAAGCCACCACCGCCACCACCGGCAGCGCCCCGGCGTCCGTTGCGGGTGGGGAGCACAACGCCGCCGATACGATGTTCGCCCAGGGAATGATTCCCCACCACGACCAGGCCGTTCAGATGAGCGAGACCATGTTGGCCAAGACCCGCCTCGATCCCAAGATCACGGCCCTGGCGACGGACATCAAGGCCGCGCAGGGACCGGAAATCGCGAAAATGACTGGCTGGCTCACCGGCTGGTCCGAACCTACCGCGATGGCAGGCAACCACGCCATGAACGGCATGATGAGCACCGCCGACATGGACAAGCTGACCGCGGCGCAAGGTGCCGAAGCGGGCAGGCTGTTCCTGACCCAGATGGTCGCCCACCACGAAGGGGCCGTCGGGATGGCGAAGTCCGAGGCCGCCGACGGCAAGAACGCCGACGCGGTGGCCCTCGCCAAGAGCATCGTCGCCTCCCAGGAAGCCGAAATCAAGGCCATGAAGGACCTGCTGGCCGCCCTGTAACGGGCACGGTTTCGTCCCCGCGTGGTGGTGGATCCCAGGGATCCCTGGGATCCCTGGGATCCACCACCGCCCATCCTTCCCTTCCCTGCTTCCCTGGAGTCCCTGTGCAACCCCGTACCCCGCTTTTCCGTGCCCGCCGTTCCCTTGCCGCCGTGGTTGTGGCCCTTCCGCTGGTCCTGGCCGGCTGCTCCACGGCCGCCGTGCCGGCCGGCCCCGCCGCCGCCCCTCCTTCAGCCCCCGCCGTGGGGCATGTCCACGGCATTTTCGTGGACCCGGCCACCGCCAAGATCTTCTTGGCCACCCACGATGGCCTGTACGACGCCACAACCAAGACCCCCGCCAAGGTCAGCGACACCATCGACCTGATGGGATTCACCCCCGCCGCCACACCAAAGGTCTTCTACGCCTCCGGGCATCCCGGGGCGGGGTCGTCCCTGCCGAACCCGGTCGGGCTCATCCGCTCCACCGACGCAGGCAAGACCTGGCAGGAAGTCTCCAGGGGCCGCCAGTCGGACTTCCATGCCCTGACGACCACCGGGGGCGGGCTGGTCGCCTTTGACGGCCAACTGCGCACCAGCAGCGACGGGATCACCTGGCAGACGTCCACGGCGGCCTTTGCCCCGGCCGTGCTGGCCGGCAGCCCCGCCTCCACGGTGGTGCTGGCGACCACCCAGGACGGGGTGCAGCGCTCCACCGATGGCGGGAAGAACTGGAAGCCGGTCCCGGGCTCCCCGATCATCCAGTTCGCCGCCTTCGCCACCTCGGCGGAGAAGGCCCCCACGGAGGCCGTCGGCGTCGCCCCGGACGGAACCGTCCATGTCTCCACCGATGCCGGACTGACCTGGCGGGCATCCGGGAAGGTCACCGGCCAGGTCGAGGCGGTCACCGCCCAGGAAGGCGGGGCCGGCACACCCAGGATCTGGGCCGCGACCACCTCCGGCGTGCAGGTCTCCACCGACGGCGGGGCGACCTTCGCCCCGGCCGCCTCCTGATCCGATGAGCGTTGGGGAGTTTTTTGCCACGACGGTCACCTCCGGCGGCCTGTTCCTGGCCATGCCACTGGCCCTGGTGGCCGGGATCGTCTCGTTCCTCTCACCGTGCATCCTGCCGCTGGTTCCCGGCTACCTCGGCTATGTTTCCGGCCTGACGGACCCGAACCAGCCACGGAACCGGCGCCGCGTGCTGGCCGGTGTCGGCCTGTTCGTGCTGGGGTTCGGGGCGGTGTTCACCCTCTATGGTGCCGCGTTCGGCATGATCGGGTCCTGGCTGCTGCGGTGGCAGGGCCCACTCCTGCGCGTCCTCGGCGCCGTCGTGATCGTCATGGGGCTGGTGCTGCTGGGGAAATTCTCCTGGCTGCAGCGGACCCGCAAGCTCACTCTGGCCCGGCGCACAGGGCTCGGCGGGGCACCCCTGCTCGGCGTGGTTTTCGGCCTCGGCTGGACACCCTGCATGGGGCCCACGCTCAGCGCCGTCCTGGCCCTGAGCGTCACCTCCGGCAGCGCCTGGCGCGGGGCCCTGCTGGCCTTCATCTACTGCCTGGGACTGGGTATCCCCTTCGCCCTGGTCGCCCTGGGCTTCGGCTGGGTCTCCCAGGTCCTGGGCTTCATCCGCCGCCACATCCGCGTCGTCAACATCGCAGGGGCGAGCATGCTGATCATCCTCGGTGTCCTGATGGTCAGCGGCGTCTGGATGCAGTGGATCTACCAGCTGCAAAACCTCTCCGGCACCTTCCTCACCCCCGTCTAAACACACCTCCACAGTCAAGGGACTTCTTCATGAAACACCACCTGAACCGGCGCTCGTTCCTGGGCCTGTCCGTCGCGGCAACCGCGGCGGCTGCCCTGGCCGCCTGCACCCCGGCCCCCGCCAAGACCACCCCGACCACCGGGCAGGGCACCCGCATCCTGCCGACCGACCCGCTCGTCGCCGAATACGAGGCCCGCCGGGCCGCCACAGGCAAAACCGTCACCAAGACCCTCACCCCGGCCCCGTTCTCCACCACCCTGGCGGGCAAGAAGGTCACCACGTGGGGGTACGACGGCGCCCTCGTCGCACCCACCCTGCGCGGCACGGCCGGCGACCAGCTGGACGTCACCGTGGCCAACAAGCTCACCGAGGGCACCAGCATCCACTGGCACGGGCTGGCGATGCGCAACAACGACGACGGCGTCCCGGGCCTGACCCAGGAGGCCATCGGCGCCGGGAAAGACTACCCCTACACCTTTAAGCTGCCCCACCCGGGCACGTACTGGTACCACTCGCACGTGGAGATGCAGCGAGAACGGGCCCTCTACGGGGCCCTGGTCATCGAGGACCCGAAGGAACCACTGAAGTACGACAGGGACTGGGTCATCGTCCTGGACGACTGGCTCGACGGCGTCACCGGAACCCCGGACGGGACCCTGAAGGAACTGGCCCAGGGCATGGGCGGTATGGGCGGCATGAGTCACGGGAGCGGTGGCATGGGAAGCGGTGGCATGCTTATGGGTGCCACCAGCGAGTTCCTGGGCGGGGACGCCGGGGATGTCGCCTACCCCTTCCACCTCTTCAACGGCCGGGACCCCGGGAACCCGGAGACGGTCGAGGCCACGGCTGGGGAACGGATCCGGTTGCGGATCATCAATGCCGCGGGCGACACCGCTTACCGGGTCGGGGTTCCGGGCCAAAAACTGACCCTGACCCACACCGACGGGTTCCCCGTCCAGCACACCGAGGTCGACGCCGCCGTCCTGGGCATGGGTGAGCGCATCGACGCACTCCTGACCGTCAGGGATGGCTATACCCCCGTCCTCGCCCTGGCCGAGGGGAAGGGCCAAATGGCCTACGGGCTTCTCTCCACCGGGGCCGGAACCGCTCCCGCGCTGGGCAGCCTCCCGAAGACCCTGGAGGGCACGGTCGTCGACGGCGGCCAGCTCGCCGCCGACCCGTCCGTCACCCTGGCCTCCAAGAAACCGGACCGCACCCATGAGGTGCGCCTGACAGGCGGGATGATGAGCTACGACTGGGGCATCAACGATGCCCGTTTCGACATGGCCAACCCCTTCGAGAACGCCTTCGGCCTCAAGGCCGGGGAGCGGGTGGAGGTGAAGTTCACCAACGAGACCATGATGTGGCACCCGATGCACATCCACGGCCACACCTTTCAGGTCGGGGCCGCCGGGGCCCGCAAGGACACCGTCATTGTCCGGCCCATGCAAACCGTCACGGTCTACTTCGATGCCGACAACCCGGGCCAGTGGCTCTTCCACTGCCACAACGCCTACCATGCCGAACGCGGCATGATGGGCGTCTTCTCCTACACCAAATAAGGCCAGGCACCTCATGAATCCAGCCACACTGGCACCCCTGCTCATCCCCTCACCCACCATCAGTGCCTTCCAAATCGGGCCGCTGACCATCCGCTTCTACGCCCTGTGCATCCTTGCCGGCATTGTCATTGCCGTGTGGCTCACCAGCCGGCGGCTGACCGCCCGCGGCGGCCGGGACGGGGCGGTCCTGGACATTGCCATGTGGGCGGTACCCTTCGGTATCGTCGGCGGCCGCCTCTACCATGTCATCACGGACCCGGAACTGTATTTCCTGCCCGGGAAGAACCCGTGGAATGCGCTGAAGATCTGGGACGGCGGGCTCGGCATTTGGGGCGCCATCGCCCTGGGCCTGCTCGGCGCCTACATTGGCTGCCGCCGCCACCGGGTCCCGTTCACGGCCCTGATTGACGCCGCGGCGCCGGGCCTGCTGATTGCCCAGGGCCTGGGGCGGTGGGGGAACTGGTTCAACAACGAACTTTACGGCGACCCCACCACGGTGCCGTGGAAGCTGGCGATCCATCAGATGGACTTCAGCACCGGCCGCGCCCATCTGGACAGCGCCGGCGCCCCTGTCATCCTGGGCTACTTCCAGCCAACGTTCCTGTACGAATCCCTGTGGTGCCTGGCGGCAGCGGGCGTGCTGCTTTACCTGGACAAACGGTTCCGGCTCGGTGCCGGGTCCGTCTTCGCCCTCTACGTCGTCCTCTATACCGCGGGCCGGTTCGTGTTCGAGCTGCTGCGCTCCGACTACGCCAACACCATCCTGGGGCTGAGGGTGAACACCTGGGTCGCCGGCCTGCTGCTGCTCGCCGGACTTGTGGCCTTTCTGGCGCTTCGCAACAGGAACCGCTCCTCCGCCGGACCAGCATCCAACGCCGATACACCCGACAACACTGTCAACCCGTCGACCCCCAGGGACCACCATGTCTAATGCCAAGGACCGCCAGGCCGAACGCCAGGCGAGGATCGATGCCGTGTTCGCCGTGCACCGGGTGAAACAGCGGCGAAGGAACCTTTTTGTCTACGGAGGCTTCGGCCTGCTTGCCGTCGCCATGATCACCGTCGTGACGTTCGTGGTCACCGGGTCCATCCAGAACCGCAATACGACGGCTGAAGCGGCCAGGGCCCCCATCGCCGGGGTGCAGGCATACCCGGACCTCACCCGCAACCACGTCCCAACCCCGGTCGGCTACCCGCAGCAGCCAGGGGTTGGCGGGGACCATGCTGCGACCTGGACGAACTGCGGCATCTACTCGGCACCGGTGAACGAGGGGCGGGCGGTGCATTCCCTTGAGCACGGGGCCGTGTGGATCAGCTACAAGCCGGACCTTTCCCTGCCAGAGGTGGGGACCCTGACAGCCCTGGCCAAGGGCAAGCCCTATGTCCTGCTCAGCCCCAACCCGGGCCAGGCTGCCGCCGTGACCGCATCCGCCTGGGGCACCCAGCTGGAGGTTCCCAGCGCCGGGGATTCCCGGCTGCCCGTGTTCATCAAGGCCTACGCCATGGGCCCGCAAACACCCGAACCCGGGGCGCCCTGCTCCGGCGGCACCAACGGCTAAACAATCCCCCCTCATGAAAGGACAACACATGAAACAGAATCTCCCCGGCGACGACGCAGCAAAAAACTGGCGCCACCACCGGCGCCTGATCAGGATCGGCCAGGCCGTCATGGTCCTGGGCGGCCTGGTCGGCCTCTCGCATTGGTTCGCCCACGTCGCCGTGCCTGGCGGCCCGCCCGGCATCCAGGACCTTCTCATCGGCTACCCCACCGCGGGGCTGGTGCTGATCGCCGGGGCCGTCCTGGCCGGGCGCACCAGCCCCAAAAAGAAAAGCTGACATGCCGCCCTGGGACGTGCTGGCCACGTCCTGGACCCTGAACCGGACTGCTGCGTGCCTCCTGCTCCCCGCGGCGGTGCTCTATGCCCGGGGCCTGGCCGGTGCCCGCCGGAGGGGCCTGCGGTGGCCGGTGTGGCGGGCGTCGTCGTTCTATGCGTTGGGGCTGGGCAGCTTCGCGGTGCTCAGCTTCGGCTTCCCCGGCGTGTACAGCCATGACCTGCGCTGGGTGTTTACGGTGAAGGTCACCGGCTACCTGTTCGTGGTCCCCCTGCTGGTGGGGCTGGACAGGCCGCTCACCCTGGCCCGGGCAACCCTGGGCACCGCCGGCCTGGTCCGGTTGGAGGCGTTCCTGGACAGCAGGGTGATGCGGCTGCTGGGCAACACGATCGTCGCCGCACTGCTGGGCCTGACCCTGTTTACGCTCTTTTTGACGCCTCTGTTTTATCCCCTGCGCACCAGCCCCGTCGTCGATGTGGTGCTGACGATGGTGGTGCCCCTGGTGGGCTCGCTGATGACCGTGCCGATCATTAAGGAAAGGGACCGGGAGGCGGTGAATGCGCTGGTCGTGGTGGAGTTCATCTACGTGTTCATCGAACTCGTCGCCGACGCGGTCCCCGGGATCATGATGCGCATGGTCCCGCGGGTCTTTGACGGCGCCACCGCGGGGCTGCTGGGGCATCCGGGCTGGATGCCGGGGCCGTTGCGGGACCAGCAGCTGGCCGGGGACCTGCTGTGGTTCGTGGCGGAAATCGTGGACTTGCCCCTGCTGATGTTGATGTTCGTCCGCTTCGCGCACAGCGACCGGCGGGAGGCTCGCGCCTTCGACGGGCTCAGTGAGGACCAGTTCGCCGAACTCGCCAGTGAACACCTGGCCAACCGGCGGGACTACTGCGCCCGGCCGGGGAACGGGGGGACCGTTAGATGAAGGGGGCAGGGTCGACAGTCTGGTCGTTGACCATGACCTCAAAGTGCAGGTGGCAGCCGGTGGAGTTCCCGGTCGAGCCGACACCTGCAATTTGCCTGCCCGCGCCGACCTGCTGGCCGACGCTGACGCCGATGCTTTCCAGATGGTTGTATGTGGTTTTGAGGCCGGCCCCGTGGTCGACGACGATGCGGTTTCCGCCCCCGTACGGGCTCCAGCCCGCCTCGACCACTGTTCCCGCCCCGGCGGCGAACACGGCAGTGCCGCACGCGCCGGCGAAGTCGATCCCGGTGTGCAGTTCCCCACTGGCCCCGGTTAGCGGGTTGGTGCGGTATCCGAAGGGCGAGGTGACGGTCAGTGCAGCCAAGGGCGGGCGCAGGCCCGGGGATGCCTGCGCCGCAGGGGGTTGCGCAGGGGCGGCAGGCTCCAGTGTCTCTCGTGGAGCTGGTGGAGTCGGCTCCGGGAGGGGTGCCTTTTGTGCCGCGGCCGGGTGCACCTCGGGTGCCGGGGCCGCAGTGGGTGCGGTTTTGCTGCGGACCACGGGCCTGGCAAAGGACACCACGACGTCCTTGTCCGCCGTCACCGCCGCTTGCGCGGAGGGTGCGGCCGAACTGGCGGTCACCGCCGAGGCCAGGTGGCCGGTGTCGGCGTGGGCGGCCGGAAGGGCCGTCAGGGCGATGAACCCTGCCGCCGCAACCATCCCCAGCTGGTGGCGCCGCCGGGGCCGTTCGGGCGCCACCACGGGATCGGCCGCCCAGTGGCGGCCGTGCTGGCGGTGGGCAGGCATCAGGGGGGTCCTCTCGACGCCGGCGAAGTTAGCTGTCGGATTCGGGCGAGGGGCCTGCCCGGCCCGCCCAACATCCAGGCGCAGTGGCGCTGGCATGGTGGACGTGCTTCACCCCGAGGTGCACCAGGGCACCGGTGGTGGTTCCTCCGCCCCCGTCGGGAAGCTGAACGGTCGCGGGCCGCCGACGGGGTTTGGCGAAGCGGCCCGCAAACATACCCATTGGGGGTATGTGTTTAGTCAAGGCTAACCCATGAAACTCAAAAGTTACAATTCCGTTACCTAAGGATTCCCATGTCACATCCCACACCCCGGCGGGCCCCCCTGCCAGCACTACCCGCGGTCGCCGGCACCCCGTCGCGGCGCCGTTTCCTTCGGCTGTCGGCCCTCTCCGGCGCCGCGGCCGTCGCCTTGTCGGGGTGCGCGGCGAACGATTCCCTGGCTCAACAGGCCAATGCGGGGGACAACAAGAACTTCATTGCCGGGGACGGCTCGGTGGCCCAGTACGCCAAGAATGAGCGCAAGGACCCGGTCGTCCTGACGGGCAAGTTGTTCGACGGCACGGCCGTGACCTCCGCGGCCTGGAAGGGGCAGGTGGTGGTGCTGAACTTTTGGTATGCGGCCTGCTCCCCGTGCCGGCTGGAGGCGCCCCGGCTGGAGGCCCTGTACCGGGAATTTAAGGCGGCCGGTGTTCTGTTTTACGGGGTCAACCTCCGGGACCGGGAACCGGAAGCCGCCGCGTTTGAACGGACCTTTGGGGTCACCTACCCCAGCATGGAGGACTCCGGCGGCGCGGTGCTGCTGGCCATGACCAAGTACGTTCCCCCGCAGGCGGTTCCCACCACGCTGGTGCTGGATGCGACGGGCAGGGTTGCCTCCCGCATCCTGGGCCTGGCCGACCAGGGCACCCTCAAGGCCCTGATTTCTGACGCCCTGGCAGGGAAGTAGCCATGACAACCATGAAAGAGACTGCCACGGGCGCACCGAACCTTCCGGACGGGGAACCGGTCCTGCCCCGTCTGGGTGCCCGAGGGATGCTGCGGTGGGCGTGGCGGCAGCTGACCAGCATGCGCAACGCCCTGTTGCTGCTGCTGTTGCTGGCCGTCGCCGCCGTGCCCGGGTCCCTGTTCCCCCAACGGCCTGTCAACCCCTCCGTCGTCACCCAATACCTCAAGGACCACCCCGACTACGGGCCATGGCTGGACAAGTTCCAGTTCTTCAACGTCTACGCCTCCGTGTGGTTTTCCGCGATCTACCTGCTGCTGTTCATTTCCCTGGTCGGCTGTGTGGTGCCCCGTGCCCGGGCGCATTGGAAGGCCATGCGCTCGGCCCCGCCCCGCACCCCCAAGCGCCTGTCCCGGCTGCCCGAATACGGGACCCTGGAACTGCCGGCATCAGCCGGGATCAGTGCCGGCCAGGCCGTGCAGGACGCGGCACGCCTGCTGCGCCGGCGCCGCTACCGGGTCCATCTCTACGATGCCGGAGGGGACCGCCCTTCCGTGGCGGGAGAGCGCGGGATGGTCCGGGAGGCGGGAAACCTGCTCTTCCATCTCTCCCTGGTCGGGGTCCTGGTCTGCGTCGCGCTCGGG
This sequence comes from Arthrobacter sp. A2-55, assembly GCF_025548615.1. Taxonomy (NCBI): domain Bacteria; kingdom Bacillati; phylum Actinomycetota; class Actinomycetes; order Micrococcales; family Micrococcaceae; genus Arthrobacter; species Arthrobacter sp. A2-55. The sequence goes on from NZ_JAJLOZ010000081.1 coordinate 12,549, forward strand.
GGCCTGTTCGGCTACCGGGGCCAGAAAATCCTGGTCGAGGGCGATACCTTCGTCAACACCCTCGTCGGCTACGACCAGTTTGCCCCCGGAGCCAGTTTCGACCCCGCCCGGCTGGACCCGTTCGCCATCACCTTGAACAAATTCTCGGTGACGTTCGACCGTTCCTCCAAGGCCCACTACGGCCAGCCCATCGACTTCACCGCCGCCGTGACGGTCACAGACAAGCCCGGTGCGGCCCCGGTGAAGAAGATCCTGAAGGTCAACGACCCCATCACCATCGGCGGGGCCAGCTTCTACCTGGTCGGCAACGGCTACGCCCCCGTGGTGACGATCAAGGACGGCACCGGGAAGACCGCGTTCAGCGGCCCGGTGGTCTCCATCCCCAGCGACGGCGCCTACACCTCCCTGCTGGTCATCAAGGCCCCCGACGCCCGGCCCTCCCAGCTGGGATTCGTCGGCTTCTTCCTCCCCACCGCCCTGGTCAACGAGCAGGGGATTTCCTATGCCAGCGACCCGGATCCGTTGAACCCGCGGCTGAACCTGAACTCCTACTACGGGGACCTGGGCCTGAACGCCGGGGTGCCCCGCAACGTCTACACCCTGGACACGAAGAACCTGACCCCGCTGAACAACCGAAACCTCAAGGCCGGGGGGATCGTGCTGGCACCGGGGCAACGCTACACGCTGCCCGAGGGCAAGGGGTCCATCAGCTTCGACGGGATCAAACGCTACGTCGGCATCGACGTCCGCCACGACCCCGGCCAAATCGGGGTGCTGGTCTTCTCCCTCGCCGCCCTCGCGGGCCTGATCGCCTCCCTCTTCATTGGCCGCCACCGGGCCTGGGTCCGGACGGGAACCCACCCGGACGGGCGGACCATGGTCGAATACGGGCTCCTGGCCCGCGGGGAGAACCACCGCCTCGCCGTCGAGGCGGACGCCCTCGGCACACTCCTGCACCGGCACTGGCTTGGTGCCGGCGAAACCACCACCACTTCCCCCAAGGACCTCTAATGCCAACCATCAATGAAACCTTCGCCCTCTACAGTGAGCGGTTCATGCTCCTGGCCGGGATCGCCTACGTGGCCGCGCTCATCGCCTTCGCCTGGGACCTGGTCACCAACAGCAAAACCGCCCGCACCGTCCAGCACCAGGCCCTGTACGCCGCCCCCGCAGCCCAACAGGCTACCGGGGACAGGGTCCCGGCCCGAGCCGGCGCCGCGGGCCACGGCAGGCCGGAACCCGGGGGCCCGGAGACGGCGCTCGGTGAACCAGACGGGGCGCTGGAGGGTCCGGAGGGGCGGGCCGAGCGGCCCACCAACCGCCCTTCCGGTTCCGCCCCGGGCCTGGTGGCCGATGATTCCATGCGCTACGGGCTGGCCGGCCCCCGCAAGCCCGCCCGGATCGGGGTGGCCCTGACCGTGCTGGCCGCGGCCATCCATGCCGCCGCCGTGCTCTTCCGCGGGCTGGCCGCCGGACGGGTCCCGTGGGGGAACATGTACGAATTCTGCACCACCGGCGCCCTCGTCGTCGCCGTCGTCTTCCTCCTCGTGCTCACCCGCAAGGACCTGCGCTTCGTGGGCACCTTCGTCATCGGGCTGGTGCTGGTGATGCTCACCGCCGCCTCCGTGGCCTTCTGGACCCCGGCCGGGCACCTGGTCCCGGCCCTGCAAAGCTACTGGCTGGTCATCCACGTCTCCATCGCCGTGGTCTCCTCGGCCCTGTTCACCCTCACCTTTGCCCTCTCCGTCCTCCAGCTGCTCCAGTCGCGGCGGGAGGCCGCCCTGGCGGGCGGGCGGGCGGACAGGGTCGCGTTCCTGCGCCTGGTGCCCTCCGCCCTTGGCCTGGAAAACCTGGCCTACCGGATCAACGCCATCGCCTTCATCGGCTGGACGCTGACGCTGATGTTCGGTGCCATCTGGGCGGAGAAGGCGTGGGGCCGGTTCTGGGGCTGGGACACCAAGGAGGTCTGGACGTTTGTGATCTGGGTGGTCTACGCCGGCTACCTGCACGCCCGGGCCACCAAGGGCTGGACCGGCACCCGCGCCGCCTGGCTCTCCATCGTGGGCTACCTGTGCGTGGTGTTCAACTTCGCCATCGTCAATGTCTTCTTCTCCGGCCTGCATTCCTACGCGGGGGTCGGTAGTTGATCCTGCCGGCCCGCTCCTCCGCGCCCCGATTCGGTGCCCGGCGTCTGCGCCCGGCGGCCGTGCTGGCCCTGGCCGCCGTCGCGGCCACGGGCTGTTCGCCGGTGCTGGAGGTCAAGGCCGCCCCGGCCGCCGGGAACCCGGGCTGCGCCACCGTCCTCTCCCACCTCCCTTCCAGCTTGGCGGGGCTGCCACGGCGCGCAACGACGGGTACGTCCACCTCTGCCTGGGGGACTCCGTCCGGGGTCGTGCTGCGCTGCGGGGTTGCCATCCCCGGCCCCACCACCCTGCCCTGCGGGACCGTCAACGAGGTCGATTGGATTGTCAGCGAATCCGGGGACACCAGGACAATGACCACCTACGGCCGCACCCCGGCCATCGAGGTCCTCATGAAAGTTGATGACACCCAGGCCGGTGCCGTCCCGGCGCAGCTGGGCCCAGCCGTCGCGCTGATCCCGGCGGCCCGCCGGTGCATCGGTGCCGCCGACGTGCCACCCCCGCCAACGCGCTGATGAAGCCCCGGACCCTCCGCAGTGAACGGGAGCCAGGCATCAGCATGGATGGCGGCTATCGTCCGAAGCGGCGCAGCCGGAGGGAATTGGTCACCACCAGGACGGAGCTGGCGGCCATCGCAGCCCCAGCGATCATCGGATTCAACAGGCCCAGGGCGGCGACCGGGATGCCGATCGCGTTGTAGAAGAACGCCCAGAACAGGTTGGTCTTGATGATGGCGAGCGTTTTGCGCGAGAGCTCGATGGCAGTGGCCACCTGGCCCAGGTCGCTGCCCATCACCGTCAGGTCCGCGGCCTCGATGGCCACGTCCGTGCCGGAGCCCATGGCGACCCCGAGGTCGGCCTGGGCCAGGGCGGCGGCGTCATTGACACCGTCGCCGGCCATCGCCACCGTGGCGCCCGCGGCCTGGAGGCCCTTGACGGCGTCGACCTTGCCCGCCGGCAGCACGTCGGCGAAGACGTCCTCCGCGGCGATCCCGACGGCGTCCGCGACCTGGGCGGCGACCGCGGCGTTGTCGCCGGTGAGCAGGATGGGGCGCAGCCCGAGCGCCTTGAACCGGGCGACGGCCCGGACAGAGCCGTCCTTGATGGTGTCCTCGAGGCTGATGATGCCCGCCACGGCGCCGTCCACGGCAACCCAGACGGCCGTCGCCCCGGATTGCTGCTCCCGGCGCAGTGCCTCGTGGTGGGCATCGGTGGGGTGGATGCCGTTCTCGGCCAGCCAGCCTGCCCGGCCGGCCACCACCCTGTGCCCGTCAACGGTGCCGCGGACGCCGCCGCCGGGGGCGGAGTCGAAGTCCGTGACGGGGGCGGTGCCGGGGCCTGCCGCGGCCGCGGCGGCGATGGCGTGGGCGATGGGGTGTTCGCTGGCGGCTTCGACGGATCCGGCCAGGCGCAGCATCCCAGAGCCGTCCAGGCTTCCGAGGGCGAGAGTGCGGGCGACGGCGAGCTTTCCGCTGGTGATGGTGCCCGTCTTGTCCAGCAGGATCGTGTCGACCGTGCGGGTGTCTTCCAGGACCTGGGGGCCCTTGATGAGGATGCCCAGCTGGGCACCACGGCCGGTGCCCGTCAGCAGGCCGACCGGGGTTGCCAGCCCGAGCGCGCAGGGGCAGGCGATGACCAGCACGGCGACGGCTGCCGTGAAGGCGCCCTGCACGTCACCGGCAATCAGCAGCCACAGGATGAACGTGAGCACGGCCAGGCCGAGGACGATGGGGACGAACACGGCGCTGATCCGGTCTGCCAGCCGGGCGATCGGCGCCTTGCCTGATTGTGCCTGGCTGACCAGGCGCCCCATCTGTGCCAGGGTTGTTTCGGCCCCGACCCGGGTTGCCTTCACCAGCAGCCGCCCGGAGGTGTTGACAGTTGCCCCGGTGACGGTGTCGTCCACGTCCACGTCCACCGGCAGGGATTCCCCGGTAATCAGGGAGGCGTCAATGGCGGAGCGGCCCTCGACGACGAAACCGTCGGTGGCGATCTTCTCCCCGGGCCGGACCACAAACACGTCCCCGGCCACGAGCTGCTCGGCGGGGATCTTGACCTCGGCCCCGTCACGGAGCACCGTGGCATCCTTCGCCCCCAAGTCAAGCAGGGCCTTCAGCGCATCGCCGGCCTTCGCCCTGGCCCTGGCTTCCAGGTAGCGGCCCAGCAGCAGGAACGTGGTCAGGACGGCGGCGACCTCAAAATACAGTTCCGCGTGGCCGCCCATCCCGGGGTGGGCGGTCATGGCCGGGTCGGCGGCGAGCATGGCTGCCGAGTACAGGTACGCCGCGACGATCCCCAAGGACACCAGGGTGTCCATGGTGGAGGCGAGGTGGCGGGCATTGACGGCCGCGGCCCGGTGGAATGGCCAGGCGGACCAGGTCACCACCGGCAGGGCCAGGACGCCCACCACCCAGCCCCAGTTGGGGAACTGCAGCGCCGGAACCATCGAAAAAAGCACGACAGGGACGCTGAAGATGGCGGCCGCCACCAGCCGGGGGCCCAACCCGGCGGGCTTCCCGCCGTGGTTCATGTGGACATGTCCGGTCCCCGCAGCGGCCACATCAGGGCCGTGAACGTCGGATGCGTGGATGCCGTCCGCGCCAGCCCCCGGGCCGCGGACCTCCGGGGCCGTTTTGAGGCGGGCTGTGTACCCGGTGGCGTTGACGGTGTCGACGATTTGCTGGTCGGTGATGCCCTCGGGGACGGTGACCTGGGCGGATTCCAGCGGCAGGTTCACCGCGGCCTGGACGCCGTCGAGCTTGCCAAGCTTGCGTTCCACCCGGCTAACGCAGGAGGCGCAGGTCATGCCCTCGATGTCGAGTTCGATCACCCGGGTCAGCGGCTGGTGCAGCAGTTCTTCGGTACTCATCAAGGGGCCCTTTTCGTGGCGGGGTTCTAGGCTTTGGTTTCAGGGGGCTGGTGTCAGGCGTCGTTGGCGACGACGAGGTAGCCGGCTTCGGCGACGGCCTCGCCGATTTCCTCGTCCGAGAGGGTCAGGTGGGAGGTCACGGTGGCGGTGGAGATCCCGCCGGCGTTCAGGTCGACGCTGACGTCGTCGACTCCCTTGAGGGACTTGAGTTCCTCCATCACGGAGGAGACACAGTGCCCGCAGGTCATGCCGGAGATGCTGATGGTGGTTTTCATGGTCCTTTGTCCTGGTTCTGTTGGTGTGGGTTTAGCGCAGGAGCCGGCCGATGGCGTCGGTGGCTTCCTTGACCTTGGCCGCCACGATGTCGGGGTTTCCGGTGGCTTCGGATTCGTGTGCGGCTCCAACGACGCAATGTCTCATGTGGTCCTCGACCAGACCCAGGCTGACCGCGTGCAGCGCCTTGTTGACGGCGGCGACCTGGGTGAGGATGTCGATGCAGTACTTGTCCTCATCCACCATCCGGGCGATGCCGCGCACCTGCCCCTCGACGCGCTTGAGCCGGCGCAGGTAGGCGTCCTTGTCCGTGGTGTAGCCGTGGTTGATGTGCTCGTCGACGATTTCGCTCATGACGGTTCCTTTCGCAGAACCCCATTCTATACCCCATAGGGGTATATCGGCAAGGTACCCTCCCGGGGTACCTGCGGGGTTGGGTCGCGAGACCCGCCGGGGCCGCGGCGGGGAGGAAATGCATTGCGCCAGGAATTCACCGGACTTGTCACTCGAAGCCGCTCAGCCAACCAGGGCGGCAGCCAGGGCGGCTGCGGTGATGAGGGCGCACCCGGCGATGGTGGCGGTCCTGCCCTTGGCCGTGTGGGGGTCAGTGCGCAGCGGGAACAGCAGCTGTCGGGCGATCGTGTAGGCCATGACGGAGACGATGAATACCGTCGCCCAGGATGGCCCCGTCGGGGTGGCCAGGACCGCGATGAGGGCCCCGGCGCCGATCAGCAGGGCTGCCGCCGCTTCGTAGAGCTGTACCGGGTGGCGGCGGCGGGCCGTGCGGCGGTCCGAGGACCACAGCCCGAGGCCAGAGGCGGTGGGGCGGCCGTAACAGCACCCGGTGAAGAAGCATCCCGGCCGGCCCACCGCCATGCCCAGGAACAGTCCCGGTGCGCTGGCGTCGAGCAGGGTGCCCAGGGGAAGGTGCTGCCACAGGGCCCCCGCAAGCAGGGTGGCAAAGGCTCCGACCAGGAAGCCCTGGATGCACGCGCCGCCGGTGAGCAGCTGGCGCAGCGGCAGCCGGTGCAGGGCCAGGAACCAGAGCCTGGCCCCCAGAATACCTATCAGGCAGGCCGCCACGTCGGTGAGGACGGGACCTGCGACATCCAGCCCCGCCCGGGCCAGCAGGAGGGCCTGGATGAAGACGGCCAGCAGCGCACCCAGGGCGATCAGTGCCGGCCAGGCCAGGACATGCACGCCGGGACCCTGGGCCAGGGCCCCGAACCGGGTCTTCACCACGGCGTCGGCCGGGGGCAGCGTGGCCGCCCAGGCCGTGGCGGGCGTGCCTGTTGTTCCATTCCCGCGGCCGGTGGCGGGCGTGGCGGTGACCTGCCAGGAGCCGACATGGGTCATCTGCCGGCGCATGGTGACGGCGATGCGGCCGGTGTCGGCCACGATGTTGGCGACCTCCTCGACCTGCTCGAACGTTTCCCGGCTCTTCTGGCCCGGGTGGCCGAGTCGTCGCCCGGTGAACCTGATCGCAAGGTCCGGCGGGCCGGCCCAGGAGGTGGTGTCGATCCAGTAGGTGGCGGCCAGGATCTGGGGCTCCAGGTCGTCAACGCGCCCGGCACACCCGCCCGGGCCCTGCGCCCGGGTAGGGGGCGTGTCCGGGGCGTTGTCCTCGCGGTCTGTTCCGGCACGGGTCTTTGTCCTTCCCGCATCCGTGGCGGGAGGCGGCGTGCTAACAGGCATCGTCCGCGGACGCGTGGCAGCGGTCCCGGACGGCTGCTGGGGGGCCTGCCGGGCTGCCAGGGCGGCCCGGATCTCGTCCCAGCCCGGGGGTTTCCCCGGCGCCCCCGGCGGTGTCGGCTGTGAGCCCGGGCGGGAGGACGCCGGGTGGCGGGCGGCGGTTGCTTTTGGGCGGTGGCTACGGGCCACGGGGCGGCCTTCGGCCACCGGGGGAGAGGGCGGGGGGGCTGG
>NZ_JAJLOZ010000082.1:0-19645 GCF_025548615.1 Arthrobacter sp. A2-55
ACCACCCTGTTGCCGATGCGCTCGGCACGGGCCATGAGGGGTGCCAGTTCCTCGGCGCGCAGGTGCACTTCAACGCCGTCGTCGAGCTGTTGCAGTAGCCGCTCCAACCTGGCAGGGAGATTTGTGCCGAAGTCGGCCGCGTCAAGCCCCAGCTGCTTCAGCAGACCCGGCAGCTTGCGCGGGATGAGCCGCTCGAAGGCCAGCCGGCCGGCATAGGGCTTGAGTACTTCACCCAGGTTGAACTCGGGATTCAGGCGCACACCCATGCCTTCGGTCATGACAATCATTTTCGTCAGCATGGCGATCTCGCTGGGCAGCTGAAGGTGGTGGTTGCGCAGCAAGCCGAGCAATTCCGTGGCCAGGGAGGCCAGATGGATTTCACCCAAGGCGCGCCCCTGGTACTGTTCCATGAAGTGCGCCAGGTCCTGGCGGAGCGCGTCAGGATTTGCTGTCTTCCTGCTGATGGAGAGTTCCAGAAGGGCGCGGCATATTCGGTCAGGATCGTTCCGGCTGAAAGCGAGCAGGAGTTTGCCTAGCCGCTCCCGAAGCCCGTTACCAATTTCACCCACCATGCCGAAGTCAATCAGTCCGATCCGTCCGGTGGTCTCGACAAACAGGTTCCCGGGGTGAGGGTCGGCATGGAAGAAACCGTCCTCAAATATCATCTTGGCGGCCGCCCTGGCGGCCCGGTTGGCCAGCCCGTCCCGGTCCGGGGCGGGCAGGGCAGCCACGTCGGCGTCATCAATCTTGACCCCGTATATTCTTTCGATCGTCAGAACCCGGGACGTGGTGGTCTCCCAGAAGATCCTTGGAATGTGAATGCTGGCATCATGGGCGAAATTGGCTGCGAATCTCTCCGCGTTGCGCCCTTCCCGCAGGTAGTCCAGTTCGGCGCGCAGGGTTTCCGCGAAGGCCGCGGCCACCGCCTCCACGTTGTAGTCCGCCGCGGCAGCCCAATTGCGGCCGGCCTGGTGGGCCAGGTTCTGCAGAATCTCCAAGTCTTCCTGGACCTGGGCGACCACGCCCGGTCGGCGGACCTTGACGACGACGGCGGTGCCGTCATGCAACGTGGCCGCATGGGCCTGGCCGATGGACGCGCTGGCCAGGGGCGTGTCGGAGAAGGACTCAAACAACTCCTCGGGGACGGCCCCCAATTCCTGGACAATGACTGAACGGATGACCTCCGGGGAAACGGGCGGTGCCCCGTCCTGGAGCCGCGACAATGCCACCAGATACCCCTGGGGGAGAATGTCCGGCCGGGTTGAGAGCAGCTGCCCCAGCTTGATGAAGGTGGGGCCCAATTCTTCCAGCGCCAGGACCAGTCGGTCCGGATTGGCCAGCATGCCGGGCCTGTGCGGCATCGGACCCAGATGCAGCCGTCCTAGTCCCAGTGCAGCCGCGAGTGAACCGAAGCCATGGCGGGCCAGAATCTGTGCGACTTCTGCGTAGCGTTCAAAATGAGTGGGCACGATCCACAGCGTAGCCTGCCAGGGCCGGCAGGCCATAGGGAACAAGGTCCCCACTTCCGGACCCGGCTCGCTGGCTAGTTCAGCCCGGCCAGGGCGGTAATCCCACCTGTCCCAACTGTTTCACCTGTTCCGACTAGGGCCCTTTGACCCTAGCCACCGCCGATGGGACTGCGCCAGCATGGACCATGGAAAGACAAAACAGGAACGGGGTATTTCCGGATGAACGCCTTGCCGTCAGGGGGACGCATTGTGGTTGGCATCGATGGGTCCGCGGGCTCCGTCGCAGCCCTTGTGGCAGCCGCGCGCATTTCCCAGGCAACTGGTGCCCACGTGGATGCGGTGGCCTGCTGGAGCGTGCCAACTGCTGTGGCCCTCCCTTACGCCCTCGGCACCGTGGACCTTGAAAGTGGGGCACGCAAGGTGCTCGACAATGCCGTTGTTGCGGCGTTTGGTGAAAGCGCGCCTGACAATGTGACTGCCCGGCTAGTCCAGGGCCATGCCAGGCAGGTGCTGCTGGAGGCGAGCGACGGTGCCGACATGCTGGTGCTGGGACGCCGGGGACATGGCGGCTTTCCCGGTCTCGTCGTGGGCTCGGTCAGCCAAGCGTGCGTGGCCCACGCACGGTGCCCGGTGCTGGTCATGAACCACGAAGACTCCCCGGCAAGTGAAGCCCCGAACTGGCTGCTGGGTCCACAGTGACCCACCTGGATATTGTGGTTGACAGCACCACTGTCACGCTGGGCAATCCCGCAAAGGTACTCTACCCGTCCACCGGCACCACGAAGCTGGACGTGGCCCAGTACTACCTGCAGGTGGCGCCCGTCCTTATGCCGTGGGCGAGGGACAGGCCGGCAACCCGCAAGCGATGGGTGGACGGTGTGGGAACTGACGCGGACCCTGGTGAGAGCTTCTTTCAGAAGAACCTGGGAGCCGGGACGCCGGACTGGGTGCTGCGGTGCACGATGCACCACAAGGACCACGACAACAGCTACCCCCTCGTGAACGACGCACGCACCCTGCTGTGGCTGGCCCAGATTTCCGCCCTGGAAATCCATGTCCCGCAGTGGACGTTTGGGGCTGGCTGCACTCCCCAGCTTCCTGACCGGTTAGTGCTTGACCTGGACCCGGGGGAGGGTGTGGGCCTGGCCGCGTGCGCCGCCGTCGCCCTTCTGGCCCGGGACTGCCTGGACCGGAACGGCCTCGATTCCCTGCCGGTGACCAGCGGCAGCAAGGGCATCCACCTATACGCACAGCTGGACGGCCAACGCACCTCCGAAGAGGTTGCCGCACTTGCCCGGGAAATGGCCCTGTCCCTGGAACGAGACCACCCGCTCCTGGTGGTCAGCCGCATGGGCAAGGACCTGCGCCGCGGGAAGGTGTTTATCGACTGGAGCCAGAACTGGCTCGCAAAAACCACCGTGGTGCCGTACTCGCTGCGGGGACGGAAGCGCCCCACCGTGGCGGCGCCCCGGCACTGGGACGAGATCGTCCCCGGGGAACTGGCCCAATTGGACTACCGGCAGGTGCTGGTGCGGGTTACCAACGGAATTATGCCCACCATCCCGAAAGGCGGACACGCATGAAAGTTGCAATGCTGGCGCAAGAATTGGATCACCCATTTGTTGACTATTTCCCGCACTCTGGTCATCTGATTCGAGCTACCATAGGGTGGGGCCATGACTGCTAAAACATTTGTCGCGGGCCTTGACGGTCCTGCGTCGGACGCGATGTTGAAACTGGGGCGCTTCTTCACCAAATGGGAGGAAACCGATGATTCCCGCGCAGTTTTTCGGGAGGGCGGACGTGCCGGCGACATCTTTTATCGTGACCGGTGGAGCCACGACAAGGTGGTCCGCTCCACCCATGGCGTGAACTGCACGGGCTCGTGTTCGTGGAAGGTTTACGTCAAGGACGGGATCATCACCTGGGAGTCCCAGCAGACGGATTACCCGTCAGTGGGCCCGGACAGCCCGGAGTACGAACCGCGCGGCTGCCCCCGCGGCGCGGCTTTCTCCTGGTACACCTACTCACCCACCCGGGTGCGCTTCCCCTACGCCCGGGGTGTGCTCGTGGAGATGTACCGCGAGGCCAAGTCGAGGCTCCACGACCCTGTCCTGGCTTTTGCCGAAGTCGCAGGCGACCCGGAGAAGCGCCGCCGCTACCAGAATGCCCGCGGCAAGGGCGGCCTGGTCCGCACGTCCTGGGCCGAGGCCCTGGAAATTGCGGCTGCCGCCCACGTGAACACCATCAAGACGTACGGCCCGGACCGGGTGTCGGGCTTCTCGCCGATTCCTGCCATGTCCATGGTCAGCCACACCATCGGCACGCGCTTTGTCCAGCTCATTGGCGGGGTCATGACGTCCTTCTACGATTGGTATGCGGACCTTCCCGTTGCCAGCCCCCAGGTGTTTGGCGACCAGACCGACGTCCCGGAATCCGGTGACTGGTGGGACGCAACGTACCTGATGATGTGGGGCTCCAATGTCCCCGTCACCCGCACCCCGGACGCCCACTGGATGACTGAGGTCCGCTACCGCGGCACCAAGGTCATTGCCATCAGCCCTGACTATGCCGACAACACCAAGTTCGCGGACGAATGGCTCCCGGCCCAGGCCGGCACCGACGCCGCCCTCGCCATGGGCATGGGCCACGTCACTCTCAAGGAATTCTTCGTGGACCGGCAGGTGCCGTTCTTCCAGGACTATGTGCGCCGCTTCACGGACCTGCCGTTCCTGGTCCGCCTTGAAGAGCGCGACGGCGGGACGTACAGCGCCGGCAAATTCCTCACCGCCGCTGACATCACCGCCCTTGCCGGGACGGAGGACGCCGCGTTCCGGACCATGATGTTCGACAAGGCGGCAGGGCGGGCCGTGGTGCCCAACGGCACCCTGGGCGACCGCTATTCGGCCTCGGGGGAAGGCAAGTGGAACCTGGACCTGGCCGGAATTGAGCCGGCCCTGAGCCTGCAGGAAGTCTCCACCGATTCGGCCGAAATCTTGCTGCCCTGCTTTGAAGACCCCCAGGGCGCCGGTTCAATACTCCGGCGCGGGGTACCCACCCTGATGGTGGGAGGCCACCTGGTCACGACGGTCTTTGACCTGATGCTTGCCCAGTACGGGGTGGGCCGCGATGGCCTCCCCGGAGACTGGGCGGTGGATTACAACGACGCCTCAACCCCCTACACGCCGGCCTGGCAGGAGGAGATCACCTCCGTCCCCGCAGAGGCGTGCATCCGGGTGGCCCGCGAGTTTGCCCGCAACGCCGAGCAGTCCAAGGGACGGTCCATGATCATCATGGGCGCCGGCATCTGCCAGTGGTTCCACGGCGACACCACCTACCGTGCCGTGCTGGCCATGGTCATGCTGACTGGCTGCATGGGCCGGAACGGCGGCGGCTGGGCACACTACGTGGGCCAGGAAAAGACCCGACCGCTCACGGGCTGGGTGTCAGTGGCCAACGCCCTGGACTGGTCCCGCCCGCCGCGGACCATGATCGGCACCGGCTACTGGTACATGCACACCGACCAGTGGCGCCAGGACGGCTACTCGGCGGACGCCCTCAAGTCCCCGCTGTCCACCGGGCACCTGGACGGCATGCACACCGCGGACGCCCTGGCCCAGTCGGCACGCCTGGGCTGGATGCCCTTCTACCCCTTCTTTGACAGGAACCCGCTGGACATTGCCGACGACGCCGCGGCCGCCGTCGCCGCCGGGGAGGCTCCGGACGAGAAAACCTGGGTGGCCCGGTCCCTGAAGGACAGGACCCTGAACCCGGCCATCGAAGACATCGACGCCCCGGAAAACTGGCCGCGCACGCTCATTCTGTGGCGATCGAACCTGTTCGGCTCCTCCGCCAAGGGCAACGAGTACTTCCTGCGCAACCTGCTCGGCACCCACAACAACGTCATGGGCCAGGACAGCGAAGCATCGCTGAAGCCCGTCGACGTGAAGTGGCACGAAAAGGGGCCCGAGGGCAAGCTGGACTTCCTCATGTCCGCGGACTTCCGCATGACCAGCACCACCCTGCTCTCCGACGTCGTCTTCCCGGCGGCCACCTGGTACGAAAAGCATGACCTTTCCTCCACGGACATGCACCCCTTCGTGCACGCCTTCACCCCCGCCATCGACCCGCCATGGGAAACCAAGACGGACTTTGAAATGTTCACCCTGCTGGCCGAGGAATTCTCACGCCAGGCCGCGGTGCACCTGGGCACCCGGCGCGATTTGGTCACGGTGCCGATGATCCACGACACGGTGGGCCAGATTGCCCAGCCCGGCGGCGTGGTCCGGGATTGGCGCAAAGAGGGGATCGACGGCGTACCCGGCCACAACATGCCCAACTTCACCGTGGTGGAGCGGGACTACACGGCCATCGCCCACAAGCTGGCCGCCGTCGGGCCCCTGGCGGACACGCTGGGCTTCACCGTCAAGGACGTCAACTACAAGCTGGATGAGGCACTTGGCAGTCTGGCCAAGGCGAACGGTGTCATGATGGGCGGCTTTGCCCATGGGCGGCCAGCCATCGACACGGACGCGAAAATGGCCGAGGCCATCCTGACCTTTTCCGGCACCTGCAACGGCCAGCTGGCCGTGGCCGGCTTCAAGGAGCTGGAGAAGCGCACCGGCGTCAAGCTGGTGGACCTGGCGGAAGGCTCGGAGGAAAAGCACATCACCTTCGCCATGACCCAGGCCGGCCCGGTGCCGGTCATCACCTCCCCGGAATGGTCCGGCTCCGAAACCGGCGGCAGGCGCTACTCGCCGTTTACCCAGAACATTGAGCGGCTCAAGCCATTCCACACGCTGACAGGGCGGATGCATTTCTTCCTGGACCACGACTGGATGATCGACATCGGCGAGGCGCTGCCCATCTACCGCCCGCCGCTTGACATGCACCGGCTGTTTGGCGAGCCCAAGATCGGGCCCAATTCCGAGTTGGAGGTGGTGGTGCGCTACCTGACACCGCACTCGAAGTGGTCCATTCACTCCGAATACCAGGACAACCTCCTCATGCTCTCGCTTTCCCGCGGGGGGCCCACGGTCTGGATGAGCCCGCAGGACGCCGGCTCCATCAAGGTCGCGGACAATGACTGGGTGGAATGCGTCAATATGAACGGGGTCTTCGTGGCCCGTGCCGTGGTCAGCCACCGCATGCCCGAGGGCGTGGTTTACGTTTACCACGCACAGGAACGCACCATTGACGTGCCGAAGTCGGAGGCCACCGGCCGCCGCGGCGGAATCCACAACTCGCTCACCCGCCTGCTGGTCAAGCCCTCGCACCTCATCGGCGCCTATGGGCAACTGACCTACGCATTCAACTACCTTGGCCCCACGGGAAACCAGCGGGACAACATATCCACCATCCGGCGCCGTTCCCAGGAGGTGCAGTACTAATGAGAGTTATGGCCCAGATGGGCATGGTCATGAACCTGGACAAGTGCATCGGCTGCCACACGTGCTCGGTCACGTGCAAGCAGGCCTGGACCAACCGTGCGGGCGTGGAATATGTCTGGTTCAACAATGTTGAAACCCGGCCCGGGCAGGGCTATCCGCGGCGCTATGAGGACCAGGAAAAGTGGAAGGGCGGCTGGGAGCTGAACAAGCGCGGCCGCCTCAAGCTCAAGGCGGGAGGGCGGGTGAAGAAACTGTTCGGCCTCTTCGCCAGCCCCCTCCAGCCGGAGCTGAAGGACTACTACGAACCCTGGACCTACGACTACAAGACCCTGGTGGACGCGCCTTTGGGCGACGACTTCCCGGTGGCGCGGCCCAAAAGCCTGATCACCGGCAAGGACACCAAGATCACCTGGAGCGCCAACTGGGACGACGACCTTGGCGGCACCACGGAGATGGGCCACCTGGACCCGATCGTGGAGAAGGTCCGCCGCGAGTCCGAGGACAAGATCAAGCTCGAGTTTGAGCAGACCTTTATGTTCTACCTGCCCCGTATTTGCGAGCACTGCCTGAACCCGTCCTGCATGGCCTCCTGCCCTTCCGGCGCCATCTACAAGAGGGTGGAGGACGGCATTGTGCTGGTGGACCAGGACAAATGCCGCGGCTGGCGGCAGTGCATGACAGGCTGCCCGTACAAGAAGATCTACTTCAACCACAAGACCGGCAAGGCCGAGAAGTGCACTTTCTGCTATCCGCGCATCGAGGTGGGCCTTCCCACCGTGTGCTCGGAAACGTGTGTGGGCCGGCTGCGCTACCTGGGCCTCTTCCTGTACGACGCCGACGCGGTCACCGCTGCTGCCTCCGTCACCGACCCGCAGGACCTCTACCAGGCCCAGATGGACATCCTGCTGGACCCGAATGACCCCGCCGTCATCAAGGCCGCCCGCGAGCAGGGCATCCAGGAGGACTGGATTGACGCTGCACAAAAGTCGCCCGTCTACGCCCTGACCAAGGTGTACAACGTGGCTCTGCCGCTGCACCCGGAATACCGGACCATGCCCATGGTCTGGTACATTCCGCCGCTCTCTCCCGTGGTGGACCTGTTGCGGGACCAGGGCCACGATGCGGAGGACCGGGACGTGCTGTTCGGCGCCATTGACGCACTGCGCATTCCCGTGGAGTATCTGGCTGAGCTGTTCACGGCCGGGGACGTGGACCGCGTTACCTTGGTGCTGCGCAAGCTGGCGGCCATGCGTTCCTACATGCGCGGCATCTCGCTGGGCAACGACCCGGATGAGTCCATACCGGCGTCCGTGGGCATGGACGGGGCCACCATGTATGAGATGTACCGGCTCATGGCCATCGCCAAGTACAGCGAGCGCTACGTCATCCCCAAGGCCCACGCCGAACAGGCGCACGACCTGGAGGAAATGGGCTGCTCCCTGGACTTCGACGGCGGCCCCGGCATGGGTGCCATGGGGAATTCGCCGTTTGGCGAGGCGAGCGGCCGCCCCACCCCGGTGGCTGTGGAGACCTTCCACGCCCTGCAGGACCGGCAGACCTCGGACTCCCTTGCGGGCTCCGACACCCTGCGGGGCCGCGTCAACCTGCTCAACTGGGACGGCAACGGGGCGCCCGAAGGGCTTTTTCCGCAGCGCCACCCCACCGAACCGCCGGTCCAAGCGGACATTGAGGGTGGTGGGGGCTCGTGAGCCGCAAGGTCCAGGTGACCTTCCTGGCCGCAGCCTGGTGCCTGTCCTACCCGGACGCCGAGCTGGTGTCCCGCGTGCCCTTGGTGCGCGCCGCCCTGGGCGAGTTTCCGGGCGCAACCGGCCCCTTCGCCGTCGTGCTTTCACTGTTGGAAAACACCTCCCTGATGGAACTGCAGGGCCAGTATGTGCAGGAGTTTGACCTGGGCAAGCGCCACGCCCTGCACCTGTCCTACTGGACCGACGGCGACACGCGCCGCCGCGGCGAGGTGCTCGGTGCATTCAAAAAGGTGTACCGGGGCAGCGACATCCTCGTCGACACCCGCGGCGAACTGCCCGACTACCTGCCCATGGTGCTGGAGTACGCCGCCACGGTGGACCTGGCGTCGGGCCGGGAACTTCTGCAGCGGTACAGGCCCAGCCTGGAACTGATTAAGTTCGGACTTCGGCGCGACAACCTGCCGCACGAATCCATTGTCCAGGCCGTCTGTGATGCACTGCCCGGCGCCTCGCCGGCGGACGAGCAGGCGGTCATGCGGATGGCTGGCTACGGCCCGCCCACTGAATCCGTGGGGCTCGATCCCTACGACCCGCGCCTGCTGCCAATGAAAGGGAACTGAAATGGACTTTCTTCTGTGGGGCGTGCTGCCCTACGTCATGTTCATCGTGCTGGTGGGGGGACTCATCTGGCGATATCGCTACGACCAGTTTGGCTGGACAACCAGGTCGTCCCAGCTGTACGAATCCCGGCTCCTGCGCATCGGTTCGCCCATTTTCCACTTTGGCCTGCTGGCGGTGATTGCCGGGCACTTCTTTGGCCTGGTCATTCCCAAGTCCTGGACCGAAGCCGCGGGCATGAGCGAGGGGCTGTACCACTTCAACGCCCTACTGGTGGGCAGCATTGCCGGGGTTGGCACGCTGGGTGGCATCCTCATCCTCATCTACCGCCGCCGCAAGACCGGGCCGGTGTTCATGGCCACCACCAACAATGACAAGCTCATGTACGTGGTGCTGGTGGCTGCCATTGCCTTCGGCCTCTGGACGACTGTGGCCAGCGTATTTTCCAACGACCACGGAATCACCTACCGGGAGACCGTTTCACCCTGGTTCCGTTCCCTGTTCATCCTCCAGCCTGACATCGCCTCGATGGCGGCCGCGCCCCTGGCCTTCCACATGCACACGCTGGTCGGCATGGTGCTGTTCACCATCTGGCCGTTCACCAGGCTGGTCCATGCATTCACGGCGCCCCTGCACTACCTCTTCCGCCCCTACATCGTGTACCGGTCGCGGGACAAGGGCGCCAGCGTGCCAGCCCGCAGCGGCTGGTCCGAAGTGGGCACGCACGACCGCGACACCAGAAAACGCTAAGACCCAAGCTTCGAGGAAGTGACCATGCCGCAGACCAGGAAATCTCCATTGCCCGCGCAGCCACCCTTGCAGGGCCAGGCCCTGAACCTCGCTCTCGCCACCGCCGCCTCCGTGGTGGGATTTTGGGCCTGGAACATTATCGCAACCCTCAGCACGCACTACGCCAGGACCATGGAACTCTCGGCGGGGACCATGGGCGTCCTGGTCGCCATGCCCATATTTGTCGGCTCGCTGGGCCGCATTGTGGTGGGCATACTGACGGACCGGTACGGCGGACGGGCCCTCTTTACCTTTGTCCTGCTGGCCACCATTCCCACAGTGTTGCTGGTGGCGCTGGGCGGATCCTTGAATTCCTTCGCCCTGGTGCTGGCGGCCGGCTTTCTCCTGGGTGTGGCCGGAACAGTCTTTGCCGTCGGGATTCCCTTTGTCAGTGCGTGGTACCCGCCTGCGCGTCGCGGCTTTGCCACGGGCGTATTCGGCGCAGGCATGGGCGGCACGGCACTCGCCGCGTTCTTGAACCCCCGTTTGGTGGCCCTGATTGGCTACGCGCCCACCCACTTTCTCATAGCCGGGGTGCTGGCCGCCATGGCCGTGCTGGTGTGGTTCTTCATGAAGAACGCCCCCGGGTGGACGCCCAATACAGCCCCGGTTGTGCCGAAGCTGCTCGATGCCGCCAAGCTGGCGGTCACGTGGAAGCTCTGCTTCCTTTACGCGGTTGTCTTTGGCGGTTTCGTATCCTTTGCCACATACCTGCCTACGTACCTGCGGGACGTTTACTCCTTTTCGCCGACAGACGCCGGGGCCCGCACTGCCGGCTTTGCCCTGGCAGCAGTGATTGCCCGCCCCATCGGCGGCGTGCTGGCTGACAAGATCGGCTCCAAGCCCGTGGTCGTGGTATCCGTGGCGGGTGTGGCCGTCCTTGGCTGGCTGGTCGCCCTGCAGCCGGTGGCGGACGTCCAGGCCGGGCCGGTGTTCCTGGCCATGGCCGCCGCGCTGGGCCTGGGCGCCGGTGGCGTGTTTGCCTGGGTGGGCGTGCTGGCACCCGACGGCAAGGTGGGCGCCATTACCGGGATCGTCAGTGCCGCAGGGGGATTGGGCGGCTATTTCCCGCCGCTGATCATGGGCATGACCTACAACCCGGCGGCCACCAACTACAAGTACGCGATCGGGCTGTCCCTGCTGGTGGCCACGGCACTCGTGGCTTTGGTCTTCACCTGGTTCTTCGTCAAGACGCCGCAGAAAGAGGGCGCCCCGCAGCGCAACTGAAGCGATGCCTGGCGGCGACGGTGATCGGCGGGCTGGATGACGTAAGTTTGATGGGGGAGGTCCTGAGGGTTGCCCGGCGGCCTGGGCATTCCCGGCCTGACCCGTCCCACGTGGAAAGAAGTATGAACTTTCATGGTGCCTTCGCTTTTTGATCCAATCACCGTCAGGGGCGTCACCGTCCGCAACCGGCTCTGGGTGACCCCCATGTGCCAGTACTCGGCCGAAAACCAGGACGGGATGCCCACCGACTGGCACCTGGTGCACCTGGGATCCTTTGCCCGGGGAGGTGCCGGCGCAGTGTTCACCGAAGCCACGGCCGTGGTGCCCGAGGGCCGCATCTCCCCGCAGGACCTGGGGATCTGGAACGATCAACAGCGAGACATTTTTGCCCGGATAGTGGCATTCATCCATTCCCAGGGCGCCGTTGCGGGCATCCAGCTGGCCCACGCGGGCCGCAAGGGGTCCACCTTCCGCACCTGGGACGAGCGCCGGGGGACTGTTCCCGTGGCCGACGGCGGCTGGCCCACGGTGGCTCCCAGCGCCGTCGGCTTTCCCGGCTATGAGGCCCCGGCCGCCTTGACCGTCGAGGGAATCCGCGGGGTCACTGAAGCCTTCGCCGCCGCTGCCCTCCGTGCCGTGGACGCCGGCTTCGACCTCATCGAAATCCATGCCGCCCACGGGTACCTGCTCCACCAGTTCCTGTCTCCGCTGAGCAACACGCGCACTGACAGTTACGGCGGGGCACTCGCTAACCGGGCCCGTGCCCTGCTGGAAACCATCGACGCCGTCCGGTCGGCGGTGGGCGGTTCAGTCCCCATCTCCGTGCGCTTCTCTGCCACGGACTGGGCCGACGGCGGCTGGTCACTGGAGGACACACAGACTGTGGCACGCTGGGCCGCCGAGCATGGGGCGGACCTTGCCGACATTTCCACGGGCGGCAACGTCCCCGTGCACGACATTCCCGTGGGCCCGGGCTACCAGGTTCCGTTCGCCACGGCCGTCCGCACGGCCGCCGGGGTGCCGACCATCGCCGTCGGGCTGATCGACGAGCCCCACCAGGCGGAGCAGATCATCGCGACCGGACTGGCCGACGTGGTGATGGCAGGGCGTGAATTCCTGCGCGACCCGAACTTCGCGCTGCGCGCCGCAGCCTCCCTGGGTGTGAAGGTTTCCTACGCCCCCAGCCAGTACCACCGGGCGCCCATCACCCGCTGATCAGGAGCCCTCCGCGCGGCGGGCGTCAGGCGGCCGTATCGAGTTTGGCGCCATTTCCGTGCGCCTGCTCGGGGAGGGAGCGCTCTGCCTGCTCCGCGCGTGCCCTGCGCTGCTTCCGGACGCGCCACACGATTGCCGCGCCGGCAATGACGGCCAGCCCGCCAATGGTGACAGTCTGGCCGACTCCCTTGGCAATGCTTTGGTAGGCGTTGCCTGCGAAGTATCCCAGCAGCACAGCCCCTGTTCCCCAGAGGAGACCGCCCACGGCGTTAAAGGCCAGAAAGCGCCGGTAGGGCATCCGGGACATGCCGGCCAGGGCGGGCATGACGGCGCGGAAAAAGGCAGTGAACCGGCCCAGCGTAACGGCTGCTGCACCGCGGCGGGCCAGGAAATCCCGGGCCGCGTCCAGCTTCTGCTCGTGTTTGCGCAACAGGCGCATCTTGAGCACCCGCCGCCCGTAGTGGCGGCCCACCTCGTAGCCCACCGTGTCACCAACTATGGCGGCCAGAATGACCAGGGAGATGACGAGCCACAGGTGGAGGTGGTGCTGGCTCGCCAGGACGCCGCCCAGGATGGCCGCTGTTTCCCCCGGGAGGACAAAGCCGATGAACAGTGCGTCCTCGGCGAAGACCAGTGCGGTGATGAGCAGGTATGCGGCCACAGGGGGCACCTGCAATATCGTGTTGATTAACGTGCCCATCGGCCTTCCTTCGTCTTCTTCACTGCCAGCTTGTCATGGGGTTGCTGAGAGGAGCCTGAGCCGGCGGGTGCTGCAATTGCGCGGGGGCCCGCGGGGCGTGCATGGTTGAACCATGACACCTTCCCGCGTGCGGCCAGCCACCTCCCGACGCCGGAGGCGGCCCCAGTGGGGTGTGCGGAAACGGGCGACGGCGACTGCCGTCGTCGTCGTTCTCCTGGCCTTGCTGGTCGGGGGACTTTTGCTCCTGTTGCTGCTGCAGGCTTCGCTGATCAACACCACCGAAGCGGCGGCAAAGTCCAAGGCGTCGGACGTCGCCGTCATGATCACCAGCCAGGACGTCCAGGAGGCCGGGCAGTCGCTGGCCGCCACGGCGCACAGCGGGCAGTACGTGCAAATCATCAGTCCGCAGGGGGCGGTGTCCGCCTCCTCGGAGGGTTCTGCCGCCGGCAAGCCGCTTTCCGCGCTGCGTCCCGGGCCGGGGGAGACGCTGACCGAGAGTGTTTCCAGCCTGGCCAGCATTGGGGATCCGGACGCGTTCCTGGTGGTGGCCCGGGGCGTGGGCACGCCGCAGGGCACCTACACGGTGGTGGTGGCCTCGACCGTCCAGGTCCAGTCTGACTCGGTGGCCACTGTGGCATGGTTCATCCTTGGCGCGACGCCCTTGCTGCTGGCGGTGGTGGGGGTGTCCGTGTGGATCCTGGTGGGCAGGTCGCTGCGCCAGGTGGAGAGGATCCGGGGGCAGGTGGCCGGGATCGATGCCGCCCGGCTGGATGAGCGCGTGGAGGTGCCCGCCAGCAATGACGAAATTCACGGACTGGCCCTGACCATGAACATGATGCTCGACCGGCTTCAGGCCTCCGACGCCGAACAGCGGAGGTTCGTCTCGGACGCCAGCCACGAGTTGCGCAGCCCGCTTGCCACGATCAGTGCCGGGCTGGAGATCGCCGCCTCGGACCCCAGCGGGGACTCGTGGCGGGACCTGCAGGGCATGCTCAGCGGGGAGACTGCACGCATGCACTACCTGGTCGATGAGCTGCTGACCCTCGCCAAGGCGGGCGGCGCCGGCATGGACACCATTGCGGCAGACGTGGACCTTGACGACGTGCTGGACGCCGAGATTCGCCGCCTGCGTTCCCTGAGCCCGCACGCCGTCACCGCCACGCTGACCCCTGTCCGGATCAAGGGTGATGCCCAGCGGCTGGGCCAGGTGGTTCGCAATGTCCTCGACAACGCCAACCGGCACGCCCGTTCGAGGATTGCGGTTGAGATTGTGGAGGGCCCCGGGGGAGTGCGCGTGGTCATCGACAACGACGGCGACCCCGTGCCGGAGGCGGACCGCGAGCGCATCTTTGAGCGTTTTGTGCGCCTCGATGCAAGCCGCTCGCGCGAGAGCGGCGGCAGCGGGCTGGGACTGGCCATCGCCGCAGCCATCATGGGGGCCCACCGCGGGACAATCACGGCCACGGTGTCCCCAACAGGCGCCTGCCGTTTCGAACTGCTCTTTCCGCCGGGCAGCGCCACGTGATTTCCGGGGTGACGGCGGAGGTGTTTAGGCTGACGGGGCGCGGTCGGCGCTGAGCCGGTAGCCCATGCCGCGGACTGTGGCCAGCGTGGCGAGGTTGAACGGAGTGTCGATCTTGCGGCGCAGGTAGCCCACATAAACCTCCACCACGTTTTCGCCGCCGTCGAACGCGGGGTCCCAGACATTGTCGAGAATTTCCGCCTTGGAGACCACGTCGCCGTGCCTGCGCATCAGGAACTGCAACAAGCCGTATTCCTTCGCGGTCAGGGAGATGGGACTGCCGCCGCGCTGCACGCTGCGGGTCACCGGGTCCATGGTCAGGGTGCCCAATGTCATCACGACGGGCCGTTCCGGAGCGCCGCGGCGGATCAAGGCCCGCAGCCGGGCCACGAGCACCAGGAAGCTGAATGGTTTGGTGAGGTAGTCGTCCGCGCCCAGGTCAAAGGCATCGGTTTGGTCGTACTCGCCGTCCTTGGCCGTTAGCATCATGACGGGCGTCCAAATCTTGCGGTCCCGCAGTTCACGGAGCACGTCATAACCGTTCTTCAGCGGCAGCATGAGGTCCAGGAGGATCACGTCGTAGGGGTTTTCCGTGGCGGCCCACAGTCCGCTGACACCGTCGTGGACCACGTCGACAATGAATCCCTCGTTGGAGAGCCCGCGCCGGATGGTCTCGGCCAAAAGGACCTCGTCCTCCACCAACAAAATCCGCATGCGCTTCCTTCCCTTGTCCTAGAAGTATGGACAGCCCATCCTGAGAGCTTCCTGAGAAAGCCTTGACATGGCGCCATGGTAAGTGAAGACTTACGTTCGTGGATACTTACCGAGCAGACGATGCCTGGGAGGCTTTGGGCGACCGCACCCGGCGGCTGATAGTGGAACGCCTGGCCCGGGGGCCTGCGGCCGTTGGCGAATTGGCCGCCGGGCTTCCCGTCAGCCGGCCGGCCGTGTCCCAGCACTTGAAGGTGCTCAAGGCTGCCGGGCTGGTGACCGACCATGCAGAGGCCAATCGCCGCATCTACCGGCTCAATCCTGCCGGGGTGGGGGCGTTGCGGGACCAGCTGGACACCTTCTGGGGCCGGGCGCTGGAGAACTACAAGCACACAGTCGAAGAAGTAGAGGAGCAGGAAAATGGCTGAACAGGAATCCTCGGTGGTTCGCAGGGAAATCGTTGTTGAGGCGCCGTTGGAGCGCGCCTTTGCCGTCTTCACGGGGCGTTTCGGCGACTTCAAGCCGGCGGAGCACAACCTGCTGCAGGCGCCGATCGCCGAAACCGTTTTTGAGCCGAAGGTGGGCGGCCACATTTTCGACCGTGCCGTTGACGGCAGCGAATGCCGGTGGGCACGTGTCCTTGCCTATGAACCGCCCGGCTTGGTTGTGTTCAGCTGGGATATTGGGCCGCAATGGGAGATTGAAGGCAACCCGGACAACACCAGCGAGGTGGAGGTGCGGTTCACCGCCGTCACCGCGCAGCAGACTCGCGTGGAACTGGAACACCGCCACATCGACCGGCATGGCCCCGGCTGGCAGGCCGTCGGCGAGGGTGTGGGCGGCGACGCCGGTTGGCCCCTCTACCTTGCCCGCTACGCTGCGCTGTTCGTGGAAGGCAATTGACATGCCGGCCGTCGTCACAGCCATTGCCGTCAACCGGCAAGCGGCCGATGTTTTCGCCTATGTGACTGATCCCGCCCTCTTTGCCGAATGGCAGGAAGGGGTGGTCAGCGGCCAGATGCTGACGGAGGGCAGTCCCCAGGTGGGCTCCCTCTGCACCACCACCCGGCGAATCGGTTTCGGCAATCGCACCAGCACCTCGGTGGTCACGCACGTCAACCCGCCGGGGTCGTGGGGCGTCCGTGGGACGGACGGACCCATCCGGGCAACAGTGGACGTCACGGTTGAGCCTTTGGCCCCCGGGAGCTCAAGGCTGACGATCTCCGTGGACTTCGAAGGCCGGGGCATCGGGGCGCTGCTGGTGCCGCTGGTGGTCCGCGGCCAGGCCCGCCGGGAAATGCCGGCCAACGTCGCGCTGCTCAAGCAGCGGCTGGAAGGCGGGGGAGGCCCCGCGCAGGATTGACCGGGCCCCGTCCTGGTGGCGCACGCACGCCGGCCGTGCTGGTCAGCACCGGGCTGCCAAGGTCGCGGGTGGGCAAGGCGCTCAAGGCGGACATCAAGAAAGTCATGCTCGGGCGGGAGTGCCACCGACTGCGCGGTCAGTATGCAGCGTTGGCGGCTTTGAATTCTGTAAGTCGCCAACGCTGCTGACTCGAACTCGTTGCGGGGCCCGTCTGGCGTGTGAAGCTCAGTCGCCGGGTGGCCGGCGGCGCAATGCCTTTGTGGCTGAACGGTGCACCTTGGCCGCGTAATGCCGGCGCTTTGAGCCCTGGGTGGGTTTGGTGGCCCGGCGGTTGGGGGCGTCAGGGGCCAGGGCTGCAGCGACAATTGCAGCCAGTTTGCGCATCGCAATTTCACGGTTGCGCAATTGGGACCGCTCCTCTGAAGCTGCCACCGTAATCACTCCGGCCACCAGCCTGCGTCCCAGCCGCGCCAGCAGCCTTTCCCGCTGCTCGTCAGACAGAACGGCCGATCCAGCAACATTCCAGAAAAGCTCGGCTCGGCTGTCCGAGGTGTTCACATGCTGCCCGCCCGGTCCTGAGGAGCGGGAGAACCTCCAGCCCAATTCCGATGCCGGAATGGTCAGCGCGGGCGAAACGTCCAAGTCCATGCGCCCAGTCTTTCACGGAGGTCCAGCCTGCCCCGCGCGCCGCCGTCGAACGTGCCTAGGACTGGGAGGGCCACGCACCGGGCCCGGCCGTGGACCTACTGTGGAAGCAAGGGCAACGTTCCGGCAGTCAGCCGGAGTGCGGGGCCGTTAGCCAGACCGAGGGAGAAACCATGAAAATTGCAGTGACCGGTGGAAGCGGCAAGCTCGGGCGCCATGTGGTGCGCCGCCTCACCGACGACGGGCACCAGGTCCTGAACCTGGACCGGGCAGGGGAGCGGAGCCCCCAGCTCGCCGTCGTGGACCTGCGCAACTACGGCCAGGTGGTGGACGTTCTCCTGGGACTGGATGACAGGCACAGCGGTTTCGACGCCGTCGTCCATCTGGGGGCCATACCGGCACCGGGCATCATCCCGGACGCCGCCACCTTCGAAAACAACATGCTCTCCACCTACAACGTGTTCCAGGCCGCCCGGCGGGCCGGCATCAAGAAGGTGGTGTACGCCTCCAGCGAGACGGTGCTGGGACTGCCGTTCGACGTCGACCCGCCCTATATCCCGGTCGATGAGGAGTACCCTGCCCGGCCGGAAAGCACGTATTCGCTCGTCAAGCACCTGGAGGAGCAGATGGCCCGGGAACTCACCCGCTGGGACCCGGAGCTGAGCATCGTGGCGCTGCGGTTCTCCAACGTCATGGACGTCCAGGACTATGCGGCCTTCCCGTCCTTCGACGCCGACCCTTTGGCCCGCAAATGGAACCTCTGGGGCTACATTGACGGGCGCGACGGCGCACAGGCAGTGGCCAGGGCCCTGGAAAACGGCAAGCCCGGCTTTGAGGCGTTCATTGTTGCCAACGCCGACACCGTCATGGAGCGCAGCAGCGCGGACCTGGCCGCCGAGGTGTTTCCGAAGGTTGCCGTCACCCGGGAACTGGGCGAACACGAGACCATGCTATCCATCGACAAGGCCCGGCGCCTGTTGGGATTCGAGCCCGAACACAGCTGGCGGGACCACCGGCCGGACCGTCCTTCAACCACTGACAACTAAGGAGACACCATGCAGTACCGCACGCTGGGCACCAGCGGCGCCGTGGTTTCACACTACGCGCTGGGCACCATGACCTTTGGGGCCGAGGCCTCGGAGGAAACCTCGCACGACATCCTTGACGGCTATGTTGACGCCGGCGGAAACTTCATCGACACCGCGGACGTCTACACGGCCGGAGCTTCCGAGGAGATCATTGGCCGCTGGCTGGCGGCCCGCCCCGGCGTGCGGGACCAGCTGGTGGTCGCGACCAAGGGCCGCTTCCCCACCGGCACGGCCCCGAACGACGTCGGCACCTCTCGCCGCCACTTGACGCGTGCCTTGGATGCCTCCCTGCGCCGCCTGGGTGTGGAGCAGATTGACCTGTACCAAATGCACGCCTGGGACCCCATCACGCCGCTGGAGGAAACCCTGCGCTTCCTGCACGACGCCGTGAGCCAGGGCAAGATCGCTTACTACGGCTTCTCCAACTTCCTGGGCTGGCAGCTGACAAAGGCCGTCCATGTGGCCCGGGCCCACGGGTGGAATACTCCCGTCACCCTGCAGCCGCAATACAGCCTGCTGGTCCGCGACATTGAACTGGAGGTGGTTCCTTCCGCCTTGGACTCGGGGGTGGGCCTGCTGCCGTGGTCGCCGCTGGGCGGCGGCTGGCTGTCCGGAAAATACACGCGTGACGTGCCGCCCACGGGTGCCACGCGCCTGGGCGAGAACCCCCAGCGCGGCATGGAGGCTTGGCAGGCGCGCAATGACAATCCGCACACCTGGGACGTGATCGGGGCGGTGGAGTCCGTGGCCAGGGCCCGCGGCGTGGGGCC
This sequence comes from Arthrobacter sp. A2-55, assembly GCF_025548615.1. Taxonomy (NCBI): domain Bacteria; kingdom Bacillati; phylum Actinomycetota; class Actinomycetes; order Micrococcales; family Micrococcaceae; genus Arthrobacter; species Arthrobacter sp. A2-55. The sequence continues at coordinate 19,214 of NZ_JAJLOZ010000082.1, forward strand.
GGCCCAGGTGTCCCTGTCCTGGCTGGCCGGCCGTCCCGGAGTAACGTCAGTGATCCTGGGTGCGCGGACCGTTGCCCAGCTGGAGGACAACCTGGCTGCATCTCGGCTGGAACTATCGTCGGACGAGGTTCGGCAGCTCAGTGACGCCAGCCGGCCTCAGGTGGGCGTGTACCCCTACGGGCCAAAGGCAGAGGAGCAGCGCAGCCGGAACATCGAGGGAGGCAGGTAGCGCCCCGGAGTCCGCTTCCGAGGGCATGGTCGACGCCGGCTGAGGGGTGCTGTTTGGCCAAAAAATAGTTGTCCACAGATTTGCCGCTTTCAAGCACCAGCGGCCGGAAATGTCAGTGCCCGAACGTAGAATAGAGGTACAAAGAAAATATATTCCACTGAATTCGTGGGGAATATATTTTCTGATATTGACCAGATGATTCT
>NZ_JAJLOZ010000083.1:0-19420 GCF_025548615.1 Arthrobacter sp. A2-55
GCAAGGGGGCACGGTGCGGCTGGGAGTTCACCAAGTGTTCACACGGTGCCCAGTGCCGCCCGGCGCCCCGTTGCCAAAAACGTTGGCCGGGGCCTGCCTGTCAGCGCAGGTTGACGAACTGCAGGTCTGCATCCTCGAACTTGCGCAGCAGTGCCATGACCTCCTGCAGGTCGTCGCGGCTCTTGGAGCTCACGCGCAGTTCGTCGCCCTGGATGGTGGACTTGACGCCCTTGGGGCCTTCGTCACGGATGAGCTTGTTGATCTTTTTCGCCACGTCCTGGGCGATGCCCTCCTTGATCTCGGCCTCCAGGCGGTACTCCTTGCCCGAGGCGAAGGGCTCGCCAGCCTCGAGGGACTTCAGCGAGATGCCGCGCTTGATCAGCTTGGACTCAAACACGTCCATGACTGCCATGACGCGTTCCTCCGAGTTGGCCTTGAGCAGGATTTTCTCGCCGCTGAAGTCAATCTCCGCGCCGACCCCCTTGAAGTCGTAGCGCTGGGCAACTTCCTTCTGGGCCTGGTGCAGCGCGTTGGCGACCTCCTGCTTGTCAACCTTGCTGACGACGTCGAATGTTGAATCGCTGGCCATTTTTCCTCCAAGTGCTTGAAAATGTAATGCTCGATTTGCATCCAAGCCTAGCGCGGCGGGCCAGCCGGCCGGCCCGGGGCCTCACAGTTCGCTCTAAGCGTTTCCGTGGCGGGAGCACATTTGGCATTGCGATCGTTGTAGCAGTTGAAACCGCCCATTCAGGAGGACACGATGAGTGAACCGGAAAGTTCCGCAGCCGCCAGCACCGCGCCGGCACCCGCCACCGCGCCGAGGGTGCGGCCGGGCATGAAGGCTGCTGTGGGCACGGCGGTTGCCGCCGCCACGCTGGCCGCCGTGACGGCCCTTTCAGGCCCCGTGTACAGCTCGGATCCGGCCTCGATTCTCAGTTCGCCGGCCAATTCGGCGTCGTCACGGATTGCGGGCGTCCACGCCGACATGGCACGGGCGGTGGCGTTGCAGCAGGTGACGCCAGAGCAGGCTGCGTTCCTGGAACAGCAGCTGGTGCGCCGGATCCAGGCGGACGCCTAAGCGGCCCAAAAACGCCGATTCGATTCTTCGGCAAATACCTTGTATTGTTTTACTGCTCCCACTTGCTGGGGGCGAACGCCGGACTCCCCGCAGGGAAGTTTGGCGGGCCAATGGCAGATTACCCGAGTGGCCAAAGGGGGCTGACTGTAAATCAGCTGGCAACGCCTTCACTGGTTCGAATCCAGTATCTGCCACCATTGGGAAAAGCCCGGAAGCAAAGCGAGTTGTCGCTTTGCTTCCGGGCTTTTTTTGCGTCCAGGGGCAGCGGCCGGCCAAGTTTCCCCGCGGGGAACTACTCTTAAAGCATGGAATACCTTGTCCCGCTGCTGATCCTCCTGGTCATTGTTGTTGCTGTGGGCGTTGGCTCGCGCTTTCTGGGCAGGAAGGGCCGGGCCCTGCAGGACTCGGCCGACCCCAAGCCGCGGCGGGGCAGCGCGGCGGGCCGGGCCGCCAGCGCGGATCCCGCACCAAAGGCCAGGCGCCGCGGGCGCGAAGTCACGCGCGAAATGGCCGCCGAGGCCAGTGCCAGGTTGAGCCCGGAGGCGCACCGCAGCGTGTATTCGCTCATCGCACAGCACCAGGTGCTCAATGCCGTCAGGGAATACCGCAAGGCCGCCCATGTGGGGCTTGGCGACGCCGCGGCTGCCGTGGCGGCCCTCGCGGAGTTCCCCCAGCCGTCCCCGGAGCCGGCCCCGGGGCCGTCCCAGCAACCGTCCCAGCAGCCTGCCGCCGGCAAAACGCCCCGGCCCGGCCAGTCCGGCAAGCCCGGCAAGCCAAGCAAAAATGAGGCCTCCTTCACGGTGGAGGACATCATCAATGCGGCACCCTCTGCCGGGGCGGCACCTGTCTCCCAGGCTCCGGCAAGCTACCGCTACAGGGCCATCGTTTCGCGGGGCGACGAGGTCCGCGAGGTGGCCAGCACCGGCCTCAATGAAGAAATCTTCCGCACCATCCGCAGCCTGGCCCAGGGCGGGGATTACGACGCCGCCGCCAGCCTCCTGCGGGAGCATGCGGACATTGGGGAAGCCGACGCGCGAGAATTCGTTGCGATGATCGGCCCCGAGGACTGAGCTGCCCGTTTACTATTGAGCGTCAGGCTTTATCTTTCGGCAATTCCGCTCGTCTCCTTGGGGGAGTCCTTGTCTCAATCCGTTCCAGGTGTCCTGCAAAAGGTGCGCCGGCCCATTCTTGTTGCGCTGGCAGCGTTCGCCGTCACGCTCCCGATGCTTGCCCTTCCGTTGCCGGCCCAGGCCGCCGCAACGGCCACTACGCGCATGGCCAATTTCACTGCCGGCCCGGCCACGGTGGTGAAAGGAAAAACGATCAGTGTCGCCGCGCAATCGCAGCGTGCCGCCGGCAAAGTGTGGGCCAAGACCGGAGCTGTCACTGCCACGGTGTATTTTGATCCGGATGGAACGGCGCCGAACAAGGCCGTACGCACGGTCAAGAGCAACGCGAGCGGCTACGTCAGCGTTGCCTTGACGGCAACGGTATCCGGCAGATGGTCCATCCGACTCGCGGCGCAGGGTTCCCTGAAGGCTTCGGCTTCCGTCCAGAAGTACGTAAAGGTGGTGCCAGCCCCGAAGCAGACGTCCGCCAGGCCGGCCAGCAAGTGGAATTGCCCGGCGTGGGCCCCCATCAAGGGCAACGCGCCCAGCAGGATTTACCACCTGCCCGGCCAGCGGTTCTACACCAGGACAACTCCGGAAATCTGTTTCACCTCGGAGGCCGCCGCGAGGCAGTCAGGGTACCGGAAGTCCAAAGTCTAGGCGGAAGGCGTCTCGCCGTACTGGGCTTCACTTTCCAGGACGAAGCCGTCCTGGTGGTGGATCAGCTGGCGGCCCATGCCGCCGTCGAGCTGGATCCACAGGCACTGGCGGTCGTGGGACAGGGTCTCCACGCGGCCGGACAGGCGCCAGCCGCGGTTATTGACCAGGGCAACGGGATCGTTGGTGGCCAGCGAAGGCCACACCTCGTGGTTGTCCGGATTGATGAATGCTCTGTGGTGCGCGGGGCGGGGCATGGTTCCTCCTGGCGTGAAAGTCATCGCTGCTTCCTGTGGTTCGTAGTTAACACCGCCAGTTTGCGCGCCCCGGGTGAATTGGCTGTGAACTGCGTATGTCAGTTCAGCGGCGTTCGAGTGAAAGCCCCGGGGCGTCCATGGCAAACACCAGGGAGTCCATCCACCGCCCGTGGATGAGCCTGTCGTTTGTGCGATGCCCCACCTGGGCCATGCCCAGTTTTTGCAGCACTGCCGCGGACGCCACATTTTCGGGCCGGCAGGTGGCCGTGATGCGTCCCAGGCCCAACTCGGAAAAGCCGAAGCCCGCCAGGCAGCGGGCAGCCTCCGTGGCGTAGCCGTGGCCCCAATGCTCCGGATGGAGCGTGTAGCCGATTTCCCCTTCGCGCACTGCCGGACCGCGGCGCCCGGGCCAGGCCTGATGGGCGCCGTGCACCGTCAGGCTGACCGAGCCAAAGAGCAGGCCGGTGCTGCGCAGGGTCAGGGCCAGCGTGTAGCCGGTGCGCGGAATGGCGCTGGCGCAGGCCTGGCAAAAGTCCACAAATTCCCGGGTGTCCTGTTCGGAATTCGGCCCCCAGTCCATGAACTCGCTGCTGCGGGGATCCGAGGCAAACGCGTGGACTGCGGCAAAGTCCGCCGCGGCATATTCGCGCAGCACCAGGCGGCCCGTGGTCAATTTCATGGCCCCATACTAGATCCGTTTTGACTGTTAGTCCGCCTAATTGTTAGACTACCTAACTATGAGCATTGATCTTCAGGAATTGGCTGGCCGCTATCGCGACATTCTGCGCCAGGCCGTGTATCTGACCAGGTCCATGGACGCCGAGGGGGAACTGAGCACCCGCCATGTGAGCACCCTGAACATGGTGTCCACGGGCCCCATGCGCGTGAGCGCCATTGCCAGCTATGCCGGTGTCAGGGTTCCCAGCGCCACCGAACAGGTCATCAAGCTTGAGGCGGCCGGCCTGGTGGAACGGATCCCCGACGCCACTGATGCACGTGCGGTGCTGGTCAGGCTCACGCCCAAGGGGCGGGAGGCGCTGGACTCTGCCAATGGCCGGCGCAATGCGACCATGGCGGCGGCCCTTGAAACGCTCAGCCCCGAAGAACGCCAAATCATCGCCGGCGCCATCCCTGCCATTGCCAAGCTCAATGCGGCCGTGGCCGCCCAGCCAGCCACGGCGTAACCGCCGGCCGCACGCACTGCCTGCGTGCCGGCGTCGTACCTCATCACCAACAAGACACTAGGAGAAACCGTGCAGGCCAACGCCGCAACGGAAACAGCGGGCCCCGCCGAGGGCGCGCTTCATGACGAAAAGCAGTCCATGCTCAGGCAGCCCAAGGCCGTCTGGGCGGTGGCGTTTGCCGCGGTGTTCGCGTTCATGGGCATTGGCCTGGTGGACCCGATCCTGCCCGCCATCGCCAAGAACCTCGAAGCCACCCCCAGCCAGGTCTCCCTGCTGTTCACCAGCTACTTCCTGGTCACTGCCATCGCCATGCTGGTGACCGGTTTCGTGTCCTCGCGCATTGGCGGTAAAAAGACGCTGCTGATCGGCCTTTCAGTCATTGTGGTCTTCTCAGCCCTGTCCGGAATGTCCAACACGGTGGACGCGCTGGTGGGCTTCCGCGCCGGCTGGGGGCTGGGCAACGCGCTGTTCGTGGCGACCTCGCTGGCCGTCATGGTGGGCGTGGCCTCCGGGGGCGCCGCAACCGCCATCATCCTGTATGAGGCGGCCCTGGGACTGGGCCTTTCGCTGGGCCCGCTCATGGGGGCGCTGCTGGGCGGCTGGCAGTGGCGGGCGCCGTTCTTTGGCACGGCCACGGCCATGGCCATCGCGTTCATCCTGGTGATTGTCCTGCTGCCGAAGACGCCCGTCCCCGCCGTGAAGACCCGGCTGCGCGACCCGCTCTTGGCACTGGGCCACAAGGGCCTGCGCACCACCGCCGGCAGCGCCCTGTTCTACAACTACGGCTTTTTCACCATCCTGGCATTTGTGCCGTTCATCCTCGGATTCGACGCCTACGGCATTGGCGCGGTCTTCTTCGGCTGGGGCGTTGCCGTGGCCGTGTTCTCCGTGTTCGTGGCGCCCATTGTGCAGCGCCGCTTCGGCCCCACCCGGGCGCTGGCCGGCTCGCTGCTGGGGCTCATGGTGGTCCTGGTGGGGCTGGCCCTCGCGGCCGGGCATACGGTCACTGTGGTGGTGGTCCTGACCATTGTTTCCGGGGCACTGCTGGGCATCAACAACACGCTGTTCACAGAGATGGCCATGGCCGTCTCGGACTCGCCGCGGCCCGTGGCCAGCGCAGGCTACAACTTTGTGCGCTGGATGGGCGGGGCGCTGGCACCGTTCCTGGCCGCCAAGATCGCCGAACATTCCTCGGCGTCCGTGACCTTTTATGTTGCGGCGGCCATGGTGTTGGTCAGCGCCGGGATCATAGTTGGCGGGCGGAAGTTCCTGACGGCCCACGAACCGTCAGGGCTCTAGGCGATATTCCCGCTCACGCGTTGAGCGAAACCGGTAGCCATGGTTCACGGCGGTCACGTACCGTTGGAGCCATGGCTACTGTTGAAATCACCACCGAATCCTTCGGCTCCACCATCGAGTCCAATGACATTGTGTTCGTCGACTTCTGGGCGTCCTGGTGCCAGCCGTGCGTCCGCTTCGCGCCCACCTATGAGGCCGCCTCCGACAAGCACGACGACGTCCTGTTCGGCAAGGTGGACACCGAGGCACAGCAGCAGCTCGCCGCCGAGGCCAACATCACCTCCATTCCCACGCTGATGGCGTTCCGCGAAAAGGTGCTGGTGTTCGCCCAGCCCGGCGCACTCAGCGGCACCGACCTGGACAAGGTCATTACGGCCGTGAAGGAACTGGACATGGCCGAGGTCCACTCCGCCGTGGCCAAGCAGCAGGCTGCCGGCGGAGCCACCGCCGAATAGCGTCGGATCTGTGCCGCTGCGCCCGTCCGAAAGCAGGGACGGGCGCGCTTGGCGTGGTTAGAGGCGTTCCAACTTGACCGGCTCGGCCAGCAGGGCGCTCAGCGACTCGTTGAGGTCCTGCACCGCGATCCCTTTGCTGTGCCTGTCCAGGTCAGCTTCCGACGCCCACTGCTCGGTCAGCACAATCTTTTCTTCCGATTCCTGCGTGATTTCGTACTGGATGCAGCCGGCCTCCTCCACCACCTGCTCAATGGCGATCTCAAGGGCGAGCTTCACGCGGAAGAATTCGCCCTCATTGGGGATGAATGTGGCTTGTAGGTTGATGATCTCGCTCATCCCTTCAGCCTAGGCGATTCAGCCGCACGGGCGGGATCCGGTTTCGCAGTGTGAACGCGTGGGCCCGGCCAAAAAGCGAATCAATGCCCGCGATGGTCCTGGATGCTCATGCGGGGGCCAAATGCGGGCTTTGTGAACCCGCTCAAATACAGCATCCGCACCACGCGCTGCCGGTGCCCGCGCCATGGTTCCAGCAGCTCCAGCATGCCGGCATCGTCCACGCGCTTGCCGGTCAGCGCCCAGCCCACAAAGGCGGCCAGGTGGTAGTCGCCCACGGCCACCTGGTCCGCGTCGCCATGGGTGCGTTGGGTTACTTCCGCCGCCGTCCACACGCCGACCCCCGGAATGGCCTGCATTTTCCGGGCCGCCTCTGCCGCAGGCAGGGCTGCCAGGCGTTCCAGGCCCGACGCCGACGCCACCGCGCGCAGCACCGTTGCCGAGCGCTGTGGCCCGACCCCTGCCTTGTGCCACTCCCACGACGGTATTTTGGCCCACTGCCGCGGGGTGGGGGCCACCATCAACTCCGCCGGGACACCGGAACTGCCGGCCCCGGGTGCCGGGGATCCAAACTTTCGCAGCAGGGTGGCATAGCCGCGGTGTGCCTCCAGGGACGTGACCTTTTGCTCCAGGATGGCGGGCACCAGGGAGTCAACCACCCGCCCGGTGGCTGGAAGGCGCACTGCCGGGTGCCGGCGTCGTGCTTCCCGGGCCAGCCGGGGGAGGGTGGCGTGGAAGTCCGGGGAGTCAAAGTGGGACCAGTCGTCGCCGGCGCCGAGGAGCGCCGGGGCACCGGCCAGGGCATGGGCGGCGCCGGGGCCCCAGGCGCGGGCGTGCAGTTCGGTGCCGCGCTGGCTGATGCCGAGGGTGGCGGGGCCGTCCGGGGTGTTGAAGGCGAGCCAGGCCGAGCCGGGGGCGAGCCTCACCGTGCGGTCCGCCGGGCCGCGGCCGATGATGCCCAGGGTCTGGTGGAGGCTGTAGGGGCCGCCGGCGTCCCAGACCGCTGCGGGCGCTGTGATGGCTGCCGATGTCATGGATCCATGGTCGCATGCCGGGCTGGGAGTGAGTTTGGGTCACCGAAAAATCGTGCTAGCTTAACGTTTATCGATATTAACGATAGTCATTAAAAATGGGGGTTATAGTGGTCTTTTCAACGTGGTGGTCGTGGCTGTTGGTAATTGCCGTCCTGGCTGCCGTGACCTTGATTTTGTTCGCCGGCCGCCGTGGCGCCGGGGACAGTGACGCAATTGCGGGTGCGGGGATGGTCAGGGCCACGCGCACCATTGCCTGGATTTACGTTGCGGCCTGTTCTCTTTCTGGCCTTGGCAACGCCGCGGCCACTGTTTGGGGCGAGGCTGTCACGGTAAAGCTGCCCGTGGCACAATTTTGGCCGTCGCTTCCGGCCCACACCGGCAATCCGGCTCCCCGGGCCACGGTGGAATCGGGCGGTTTCAGCTGGGCCGACGTCAGTGTCAGCGGCCTTGACCTGGAGACGCGACTGATGCTCACCGGCGCCATCGTGGCCCAGGGCGTGCTGGCCGTGGTTGCGGGCTTGGTCATCATCAGGCTGTGCGCCGCGATCACGGACAAGACACTGTTTGGGCCCCGCCTGGTCAAGGGGTCCCAACAGCTTGCCGGCGTGGTGCTCCTGGGCGGGATGATCTGGCAGGGCTGCCAACTCTTCGGCGGCACCATGGCGGCGCAACAGGTGCTCGGCGGGACGGGCTGGAGCACCCAAGGCAGCGCCGAAGATGGGGCTGCCATCCACCACATCACTGGCCTGCCGTCCGTTTCCTACGCCTGGGAATTCAATTTCTGGCCCATCGGCGTGGCCCTGGCGCTCATGGTCCTGGCTGAACTTTTCAGGCAGGGTGGGAAAGTCCAAAAAGACGTGGCCGGGCTCATTTGATGCCCGACCTTGACGAACTCGGGATCCATTGCCGCCTTGACGAACTCCTGGCCGAACGTGGCATGACCTTGACCCGGCTGGCCGAGCTGGCCGGCATCAGCATCGTGAACCTTTCCGTGCTCAAGAACGACCGGGCCAAGGCCATCCGCTTTTCCACCTTGGTTGCCATCTGCGACGCGCTTGATTGCGGGGTCGGCGAGCTGCTGGTGCGCCGGTAAATTCCTCCGGATCCATGGCCAAAGCACGACGGCGACCCTAGGCTGGGCGCATAGCGGCAACGAAGGGATTGGGGACGCCATGCAACGGGTGGGGAGCATTTCGGGCAGGAAATTGCCGCCGAGCTGGCAGATGAGTGAGGACCTGTCGTGGCCGCTCACCGTGGCACAGTACATCCGCGATGCGCTGAAGCTGCCTGCCACGGCGCCGTTCTTCATTCCGCCGCTGGTGCCTGAAGTGCCAGAACACATTCCCGTCACCGGTCCCGAGCTGGACACCGTGTTGGCGGATGAGTGGACGGCATGGTTCTCGGAGCTGCTGGCGGATGGGCGGGGCATCCCGCGGGGAGGGCCCATTGGATACTTGTCGCTGGAAGGCCGCGAACAGGCATTCCGGGACATGGTGGGGCGGCATTTTGACCAGGCCGCGGCCGCCGCAGACAACGCCGTCGAGGCAAACTTCGAGCATTTCCAGGCCAACATGAAGGCCGAAGGGCCCGTTCTGACGAAGCTGGTGCGTGGGATTGAAAAGGAGCTGGGACACAAGGCTGCACCGTTTAACCTGGCCCTGCGGATTTTGCCCGTGGAGGGGTTCTGGCTGCACCGAACCGGCCCAAACCGGGTACTCATGAGCGAAGCTGCCCGTCGCAACCCCGAACAGCTCCGCCGCCTGCTGGGCCCCGTGATAACGGAACTGGCGCGCTAAACCCGGCCAGCCGGCGTCGTGCCTTAAGGGCGGTCGACACACTTCACGCGCAGGTTCGGATTGCTGCACTTCTCCGTGGGGCAAAACTCGGGCCGAGTTTCGCCCGGGGTGCACCCGGGGCAAAACTCGTGACGGGTTTCGCCCCACGGCACGAACTGAGAGGCGCAGCTATGCCGGCGGCTGCCCGGGATCCCCGGAAACCCCTCGGGCGGCCTGCGCCAGGAGCTCCCGGCAGGCCAAAATGGCCGGGCGCCTCCGGCTGGCCCGCCGTGCGGCAGTGAAAACGGTGCGCCGGGGCAGGCCGGGCAGGTCCAGCAGGGTCAGCGCCGGGGCCCTCCCCGTCCACATCAGGTCCGGCAGCAGGGCCACGGCATGGCCGGATTCGATGAGGCTGACCTGGGCCTGGAGGTCAGCCGTTTCAAAACGGACGTCAGGCTCGAAGCCGGCCTGCCGGCACGCCTGTTCGGCCCAATGGCGGGATGCGGCGCCGCGGGGTTCCATGACCCACGGCAGCCCCGCCGTGTCCCCAAGGTCCAGAATGGGCGTGCTGCGCAGTGCCGACACGCTGCCGGCAACCCCGGGGGAGGGGACGGCCAGGCGGATGGCGTCCGTGGTCAGCACCACGCGGTCCAGTTCCGGGTGGCGGGGGGCGGCGTGGCCCGGGTACTGCTCAGCCACCACCAGGTCAAAGTCGCGGGCCCAGGTTTCGTAAAGGGCCGTCTCCGGCTCGCGCTGGGTCATTTCAATCCGCACCTCCGGGTAGGTCCGGGACATTGCGGTGAGCAGTTCCGGCAGCAGTGCCAGCGCGGCGGATTGGAAGACGGCCAGCCTGACCGTGCCGGCCACCGTGGTGAGGGACGCGGACATGTCCGCCTCCGCCCGTTCCAGCGTTTCAAGGATCTCCGCCGTGTGCGCCACCAGGATCTCCGCCTGGGCAGTCAACTGGACCCGGCGCCCCACTTTCCTCAGCAGCTTTACGCCCGCCTCCTTTTCCAGAAGTGCCAGCTGTTGGGAGACCGCGGATGGGCTGTATTGGAGGGCCAGCGCCACGTCCGCTAGGGTGCCGCGGATCTGCAATTCACGCAGCAGGCGCAACCTTTTGACGTCCAGCACTGGGGCCTCCAAATAGTTAAGAAATAATGACTAATAATCATCAGTAAACACCACTTTTACTAATTGAACACTAGTCCCATACTGGAGGTAAGGGAAGCTGCCCGGACCCGCTGGGGACGGCCGGGCCAGCGCCCAGGCAACCCGGACTAACCAGTAGAAAAGAACGCACCAGCAACCATGACAAGCACTGCCCCCGCGGCCACCGCCGCCAACATTCCGGACCCCGGCAACAACCTCGCCGATGAGACCATCGCCCTGGTCCGCCACTGGCTGACCGAAGCCGCCAAGTTCCCCGCAGACATTTCCGCCCAGCGCCTGGCCGGCGTGCTGAAGGACCCCAACGGGCTGGACTTCACCGTTGGCTTTGTGGACGGCGTGATCCGCCCCGAGGACCTCGCCGTGGCCGGGCGCAACCTGGCCAGGCTGGCCCCGAAGGTGCCTGCCTTCCTGCCCTGGTACATGCGCAGCGCCGTCCGCCTGGGCGGTGTCATGGCGCCCGTCCTGCCGCAACTTGTCATTCCAATTGCCCGACGCGTGCTGCGCGAGATGGTGGGCCACCTGATTGTGGATGCCACAGACGCCAAGCTGGGCCCGGCCATCGCCAAGATCCGCCAGGGCGGCGTGGACCTGAACATCAACCTGCTCGGTGAGGCAGTCCTGGGCGAGCATGAAGCGGCCCGCCGGCTTGAGGGGACCTTGAAGCTGCTGGCCCGTGACGACGTCGACTACGTCTCCATCAAGGAATCCTCCACCGTGGCCCCGCACTCCGCCTGGGCCTTTGACGACGCCGTGGCCCACATCGTGGAGCGCCTCACCCCGCTGTACACGCTGGCCAACTCCTTCGCCAAGCCCAAGTTCATCAACCTGGACATGGAGGAGTACAAGGACCTGGGCATGACCATCGCCGTGTTCAAGCAGATCCTGGACAAGCCTGAATTCAAGAACCTCGAGGCCGGCATCGTGCTCCAGGCCTACCTGCCGGACACGCTCGCGGCCATGATTGACCTCCAGGAGTGGGCTGCCGCGCGCAGGGCCGACGGCGGCGCGGCCGTCAAGGTCCGCATTGTCAAGGGTGCCAACCTGCCCATGGAGCAGGTCCAGGCTTCCGTCTACGGCTGGCCGCTGGCCACTTGGGGCACCAAGCAGGACTCCGACACCAACTACAAGCGCATCGTGAACTACGCGCTGACGCCCGAACACATCAACAATGTCCACATCGGCGTGGCCGGGCACAACCTCTTTGACGTGGCCCACGCCTGGCTGCTCGCCAAGGACCGCGGCATCAGCGCCACTTCCGGCCAGCTGGAATTTGAAATGCTCCTGGGCATGGCCACCGGCCAGGCCGAAGCCGTGCGCCGCGACGTGGGCTCCCTCCTGCTGTACACGCCGGTGGTCCACCCCGGCGAGTTCGACGTCGCCATCGCCTACCTGATCCGCCGCCTGGAGGAAGGGGCCAGCCAGGACAACTTCATGTCCGCCGTGTTTGAGCTCTCCGACAACGAGGCACTGTTTGAACGCGAAAAGAACCGCTTCCTTGCCTCGCTGGCAGCGCTGGACGCCGAAGTGCCCGGCTCCAACCGGGTGCAGGACCGCACAGCCCCCGTGGCACAGGCTCCGGTTGACTCCTTCGCCAACACCCCTGACACCGACCCCGCGCTGGCACCGAACCGCGCCTGGGGAGCGGACATTCTGGCCCGCATCCCCGGCTCCACGCTGGGCAACGAGCTGGTGGCACAGACCACCGTCACCGACCTCGGCGAGCTGAACCGCATTGTGGACGCCGCCGTCGAGCATTCCACCGGCTGGGCAGCGCTGGGCGGGGCCGGGCGTGCCGCAATCCTGCACCGCGCAGGGGCCGTGCTGGAATCCCGCCGCGCCGAGCTCATGGAGGTCATGGCCGCGGAGACCGGAAAGACCCTGGACCAGGGCGACCCGGAGGTCAGCGAGGCCATCGACTTTGCCCACTACTACGCCGAGCGCGCCAAGGACCTGGACACGGTCGACGGCGCCACGTACGTCCCCGCGAAGCTCACCGTCGTGACACCGCCGTGGAACTTCCCCGTGGCCATCCCGGCCGGGTCCACGCTGTCGGCACTTGCCGCAGGCTCCGCCGTCGTCATTAAGCCGGCAACCCAGGCCCGCCGCAGCGGCTCCCTCATGGTCCAGGCCCTGTGGGACGCCGGCGTGCCGCGCGACGTCCTGGCGCTGGTCCAGCTGGGCGAACACGACCTTGGGCAGGCGCTGGTGTCCCACCCCGCCGTTGACCGGCTGATCCTGACCGGCGGCTACGAGACGGCCGAGCTGTTCCGCAGCTTCCGCCAGGACCTGCCGCTGCTGGCGGAAACGTCCGGCAAGAACGCCATCATCGTCACCCCCAGTGCCGACCTGGACCTGGCCGCAAAGGACGTGGTCCAGTCCGCGTTTGGCCATGCCGGGCAGAAGTGCTCCGCCGCGTCGCTGGTGATCATGGTCGGCTCCGTGGCGCAGTCGGCCCGCTTCCGCAATCAGCTCATCGACGCCGCCTCCAGCCTGTCCGTGGGCTACCCGGAAACGGCCACCAGCCAGATGGGCCCAGTCATTGAGCCGGCTGCCGGCAAGCTGCTGGGCGCCCTGACCACGCTCGACGCCGGCGAATCCTGGGCCATTGAGCCCCGCCAGCTCGATGCCACGGGCCGCCTCTGGTCCCCGGGCGTCCGCACCGGCGTGGCGGCGGCCTCCCGCTTCCACCTGACCGAGTTTTTCGGCCCGGTGCTGGGCGTCATGACGGCCGACACGCTCGAAGACGCCATCGCCATGGTCAACCGGATCGACTACGGGCTGACCAGCGGGCTGCACTCGCTGGACTCCGCGGAAATCGGCCTCTGGCTGGACACCGTCCAGGCCGGGAACCTGTACGTGAACCGAGGCATCACCGGCGCCATTGTGCAGCGCCAGCCCTTCGGCGGCTGGAAGAAGTCGGCCGTGGGTGCCGGCACGAAGGCCGGCGGGCCCAACTACCTGGTGGGGCTGGGCAGCTGGACATCCGCGCAGTCCACGGCCACCGCGCCGCTGGGCGATAATGCACGCAAGGTGGTCAATGCAGCGTCCTCGCTGTCCGCAGACGAGCAGGCCTTCCTGACCCGCTCCCTGCACAGCGATGCCGCGGCCTGGGCGTCCGAATTCGGCACCGCCAAGGACGTGTCCGGCCTGTCGGCGGAACGCAATGTGTTCCGCTACCTGCCGCTGAACCCGCTGGTGCGCCTGGCAGAGGGCGGGTCCGTGGCCAAGCTGCTGCGCGTGCTGTCGGCAGGAATCACGGCCGGGGCCACCCCGGAAGTCTCCTCCGGCGTCGAGCTTCCCAACGCCGTGGCGGCGCTGCTGGTGAGCCTGCGCATTACGGTCACCGTGGAGAACGACGCCGACTGGCTGGCCCACGCGCGCCGCTTCGGCGCCGGCCGCATACGCCTCATTGGCGGGGACGCCGCTGCCGTGTACCAGGCCACGGGCGGGCGTCCGGACCTGGCGATCTACCACAACGAGGTCACCGAGGCCGGGCGCATTGAGATGCTGCCGTTCCTGCACGAGCAGGCCGTCAGCATCACCGCGCACCGCTTTGGCACGCCGAACCATCTTTCGGACGGCCTGATCTAGCACCGCCTGAACCCGACGCTCCCTCACCTTTCGGGGTGTATTCTCAAACGCTCCCTCAGCTGCGAAGGCCAGCTGAGGGAGCGTTTGGTTAAACCGCCCATAAGGTGAGGGAGCGTTTGTCGTTGGGTCAGGCCTGGGAGATGCGGACGGTGTTGCCGGACGGGTCCCGGAAGGCGCAGTCGCGGGGGCCCCACGGCTGCGCAATGGGTTCCTGCAGCACCTCGCCGCCGGCCGCCACGGCCTGTTCAAAGGTGGCGTCGAGGTCGCTGGCGGTGAAGTTGAGCATGGGCAGCATGCCCTTGGCGAGCAGGCGGGCCATGGTGTCGCCGTCCTCCTGCGAGCGGCCGGCATGAGGTTCGGACAGGACAATGCCCAGGCCGGGCTGGGAGCTGGTGCCCATGGTGACCCAGCGGAAGTCGCCGTTGCTGACGTCGTTCTGGACTTCCAGCCCCAGGGCGTCGCGGTAAAACGCGATGGCCTCGTCGGGGTCGTGGACGGTCAAATGCGTGTACTGCAGTGAAATGGTCATGGCACCAACGCTATTGCGCGGCGTGGGCCCGCGCTTCTTCATTCCTGCTCGGTTTGCTGGGGCCGGCGCCGGGGCCGGTCCGGGCGGGCCGGGTGGCAAACCTGACGAAACACGGCGGCATGGCCTCGATGGCGCTGTGTTCCCGCGCCCGGTAGGAGCTCGGGTTCTCGCCCATGATCTCGGTGAAGCGGGAGCTGAAGGAGCCCAGGGACGTGGCGCCCACCATCATGCAGGCGTCCGTCACCGACGTGCCGGCCCGCAGCAGCGCGGCCGCCCGCTCAATGCGCCGGGTCATGAGGTAGTTGTAGGGCGTCTCGCCATAGGCGGCACGGAATTTCCGCGAGAAGTGGGCCGGGGACATGAACACCTTCGCGGCAATGGTGGGCACGTCCAGCGGCAGGGCGTAGTCCCTGTCGATCATGTCCCGCGCCCGCCGCAGCAGCGTGAGCGTGGCCAGTTCCTCAGGAGTCATGGTTTGAAACTACCAGCCGGAGGTGACGGAATGCTGAAGGTTTTCCACCCAGCGTTCCGCCTCCCGCGGCGTGCGCAGCCGCACCACACACAGCCCGGGAAAGTCGCGTTCCAGCGCCGGCACCAGCTCCTTGTACATGTGCCGGGTGCGCCAGCCCCAGCGGATGATGTGGTCGCCGTCAGTGAACATTGTGTGCAGCGGCGCCTCAAGGTTGCCGTTCCACAGCTCCTCCCGGCGAAGCCGCCGCCGCACGGTCCGCCGCACCAGACGCGACATGGTCACCGGCACGGGAAAGTCCAGCCACACCAGCAGCTGGGCTCGCTTCGCCAGCAGGGGCCGGGCGGCGGGATACTGCCATTCCGTGACCCAGCCACCCGCTTGGGTGAGATGGTCGACGTCGTTCATGAAGTCCGTGCGCGGCTGCCAGTTGGGCCCGTGGAACAGGGAGTCGATCTCGGTGTGCGGTACGCCGAGAATGGCACCGATGCGCCCGGCCAGGGTGGTCTTTCCGGAGCCGGAAACCCCGGCAACGAGCACGCGCTGCACCTCTGCGGGCAGGAGGTCGGAGGCGGCGAGCATTCTTCCGATTCTAGGGCGGCGCGGGCCCCAAATGGTAACCTCCTTTGGTTGGAGCGGCACGCCGGGGATACTTTGGACTTATGAAGTATGCAAACTCCGTCCTTGACCTGATTGGCAACACCCCCCTGGTGAAGCTGAACAAGGTGACTGAGGGCATCGCGGCCACCGTGCTGGTCAAGCTGGAATACATGAACCCGGGCGGCTCCGCCAAGGACCGCATTGCGGTGAAAATGCTCGACGAGGCCGCCAAGGAGGGCAGGATCAAGCCCGGCGGCACCGTGGTGGAACCCACCAGCGGCAACACCGGCGTTGCCATGGCCATGGTGGCCCAGGCACGCGGCTACAACTGCGTGTTTGTGGTCCCGGACAAGGTGGGTGAGGACAAGCGCGCCGTGCTGCAGGCCTACGGCGCCGAGGTGGTGGTGACGCCCACGGCGGTGGCCGCCGACTCCCCGCAGTCCTACTACGGCGTCTCCGACCGGCTGGTGAAGGAGATTCCCGGCGCGTACAAGCCGGACCAGTTCTCCAACCAGAACGGCCCGCTGAGCCACTACGAGACCACGGGACCGGAGATCTGGCGCGACACCGAAGGCCGCGTGACACACTTTGTGGCCGGCGTGGGCACCGGCGGCACCATTTCGGGGACGGGGCGGTTCCTGCGTGAGGCGTCCGCTTCGCGAGCCGCGGCCGACGGCGGCGAAGTGCAGGTCATCGGCGCGGACCCGGAAGGCTCCGTCTACTCCGGCGGGACCGGCCGGCCGTACCTGGTGGAGGGCGTGGGGGAGGACATCTGGCCGGCCTCCTACGACCCCAAGGTGCCGCACCGGATCATCGCCGTCACGGACAACGACTCCTTTGCCATGACCCGCCGGCTGGCCCGCGAGGAGGGCCTGCTGGTGGGAGGTTCCTCGGGCATGGCCGTGGTGGCCGCGCTGGAAGCCGCCAAGGGGCTGGGACCGGAGGCCGTCGTCGTCGTGCTGCTGCCGGACAGCGGCCGCGGGTATTTGGCGAAGATCTTTGACGACAAGTGGATGCAGTCGTACGGCTTCCTGAAAGTCACCGACGAGCCCGCCATTGGCGACGTGCTCAAGGCCAAGACGGGGCAGCTGCCGGACCTGGTCCACATCCACCCGAACGAGACGGTGCGCGACGTCATCAACCTCATGGCCGAATACGGCGTTTCCCAGATTCCTGTGCTGTCCGCCGAGCCGCCCGTGGTGATGGGCGAGGTGATTGGCTCCGTGGACGAACGCACGCTGACCGGCAAGCTGTTCCGCCACGAGGCGAAGCTGACGGACAAGATCACCGAGCACATGCAGCCGCAGCTGCCCATCATCGGCTCCCTGGAACCGATTTCCGCCGCGCGCACCAAGCTGCAGGACGTGGACGCGCTCATGGTCACCTTTGTGGGCGCCCCTGTTGGCGTCCTGACCCGCCACGACCTGCTGAACTACCTCAACGACTGACTCCTGGAGAGAAAAAATGACCGAAGGCTTCAACACCCGCGCCGTCCATGCCGGGCAGACCCCCGACCCCACCACCGGCGCCGTCATCCCGCCGCTCTACCAGACCACCACCTTCGCCCAGGACGGGATCGGCAAGCTGCGCAACGGCTACGAGTACGGCCGCGGCACCAACCCCACGCGGGACGCCCTCCAGACCCAGCTCGCCGCGCTGGAAGGCGGCAAGTTCGCGTTCAGCTTCTCCTCCGGCCTGGCCGCCGAGGACGCCCTGATCCGCGCCCTGCTGGTCCCCGGCGACCACATCATCATGGGCAACGACGTCTATGGCGGCACCTACCGCCTCATCAACCGGGTCCTGTCGGTCTGGGGCATCAGCAACGCTGCGGTGGACATGAACGACGCCGGTGCGCTGGCTGCCGCTGTTGCCGCCGGCGGGCCTGAGGGGGCCACGAAGATGGTGTGGGTGGAGACGCCGTCGAACCCCATGATGAAGATCACCGACATTGCCGCACTCGCCCAGGTGGCGCACGACGCCGGGGCGCTGCTGGTGGTCGACAACACTTTCGCCTCGCCCTACTTGCAGAACCCCCTAGCCCTGGGCGCCGACGTGGTGGTCCACTCCACGACGAAGTACATTGGCGGGCACTCGGATGCCTCCGGCGGCGCCATTGTGCTCTCCGACGCCGAGGCTGCGGAGAAGATCGGTTTTGTGCAGTTCGCCGTGGGTGCAGTGTCCGCGCCGATGGAGGCCTGGCTGACCACCCGCGGGCTCAAGACATTGGGCGTGCGCATGGACCGGCACTCTTCCAATGCGCAGGCCGTGGCCGAATGGCTGCTGGAACGGCCCGAGGTGGAGCGCGTGCTGTACCCGGGCCTGCCGGACTACCCCGGACACGCCTTGGCCGCGAAGCAGATGCGCGGCTTTGGCGGCATGATCTCGGTGCAGTTCAAGGGCGGGGAGGCTGCTGCCCGCAAGGTGGCCGAGTCCACAAAGGTGTTCACCCTGGCGGAGTCGCTGGGCGGTGTGGAATCCCTCATGAACTACCCGTCCGAAATGACGCATGCGTCCGTCAAGGGGACCGAACTGGCCGTGCCGGTCAATCTCATCCGCCTGTCCGTGGGCATCGAGGACGTGGCGGACCTGATCGCCGACCTGGACCAGGCCATAGCGTCCATCTGACGCCCCCTGAACCCGACGCTCGGTTGCAATCGGGGGTCTTTTTCCGAACGCTCCCGCACTTTTGTGCGGGAGCGTTCCCCGTTTAAGCCCCGATTGCAACCGAGCGTCCGGAGGAGGCGGCGCCTAAAATACACTATCAAATTGTTAATTTCAGTGACTATTAGGTAACGGTTTGCTGATTTGCGTATCGATTTGGTTTCGTTTTAGGGTGGAGCATGCCCTCCGGGGCGGGCCCCAGCTGTGGCGGCCCACGAATGCCCGGGCCTCCCCACACCGAACACCGTCATGCGGCAGGCCACGGAAACAACCTCCATATCTACAGGTTGGACGGTGGCGCGCAGATGTCCGGGGACGGATGGAGCGAAGGTGGCCTTTGGGAGAACGCATCCATGAAAAACACAAAACTTACACGCACCCTTGGCCGCGGACTGGCCATTGCCGCCATCGCCGGGGCAGGGCTGGCCGTGGCCGGCACGGGCGCGAATGCGGCCTCGGGCAGCACCTGGGACGCCCTGGCGCAATGTGAAAGCGGCGGAAACTGGGCCATTAACACCGGCAACGGCTTCTCCGGCGGCCTGCAGTTCACCCCAAGCACCTGGGCCGCCTATGGCGGGGTCGGTGCACCCCAGAACGCCAGCCGGGCCCAGCAGATTGCCGTAGCCGAACGCGTCCAGGCCGGCCAGGGCTGGGGCGCCTGGCCCGCCTGCTCCGCCCAGCTGGGACTCTCCGGCGGCGGCGGCCAGGCCTATACCCCGGCCGCCACGCCCGCGGCGCCGGCCCCGGTTGCCGCCCAGTCCAGCCAGGTGACACCAGTCCAGGCCGCCCCTGTCCAGCAGGCACCCGTCCAGGCGGCCCCCGTTCAGCAGGCCCCCGTTGCCGAAACCGCAGCCCCGGCTGCCGTCCAGGTCAAGCTCAGCGGCAAGACCTACACCATCAAGTCCGGCGACACCCTGAGCACCATCGCCCAGAAGCTCGGCATCAAGGGCGGGTGGGAAACCCTCTACCAGGCCAACACCGACACGGTGATCCACCCCGACCTGATCTTCACGGGTGCGGTCCTGAACCTCCCCGCCCAGTAATCTGCCCCCCACCAAAAACGCTCCCGCAGCAAATGGGGTGTTTTGGCGAACGCTCCCACAGTTGACTGTGGGAGCGTTCGCCAAAACACCCCATTTCCTGCGGGAGCGTTTTTGGTGGGGGGCGGTTTCTGGGCGGGGGGGATAAGGAGCGCCCCCGTGGAGATCAGGTCGGG
>NZ_JAJLOZ010000084.1:0-19283 GCF_025548615.1 Arthrobacter sp. A2-55
CGGGCTACGGTGTCGTACGTGTACACCGGCTTGCCGCCAATGAAAACCTTCAGGGCGCGTTGCATGACGTCCAGGGGGTCGCCGCTCCACAGCACCAGGTCCGCGTCCTTGCCAACGGCCAGTGAGCCGATCCGCTCCGCCAGCCCCAGCACCTTGGCCGGGTTCAGGGTAATGGCACGCAGGGCAGTGGCCCGGTCCAGCCCCTCCTTGACGGCGAAGGTGGCCTGGTGGACCAGGAAATTGATCGGCACCACGGGGTGGTCGGTGATGATGGATATTTCCACGCCCGCCGCTGCAAGCTTGCCCGGATTGGCAATGGATCTCCCCCTCAGCTCCGGCTTGGACTTGGTGGTGAACAGCGGGCCGATCAGCACCGGGACGCCGCGCGCCGCCAGGACATCGGCGATGACGTGCGCCTCCGTGCCGTGGTCAATGACCAGCTCGTAGCCGAATTCGTCGGCCAGGCGCAGCGCAGTGGCGACGTCGTCGGTCCGATGGCAATGCTGGCGCCACGGGATTTCGCGGCGCAGCACCATGGCCAGCGCCTCCATCTGCGCGTCGCGTGGGCGCGGTTCGGGCTTCGCCAGCCAGTTCTGGGCCGCCATGAACGCCTGCCGGATCACCAGCGCGGTGCCCAGCCGGGTGGACGGTGTCTTCTTCTTTTCGCCGTACACGTTCTTCGGGTTCTCGCCCAGGGCCGACTTCAGGCCGCTGGGGGAACGCAGCACCATCTCCTCGATGTAGCGCCCGTGCGTGTGCAGCGCCACGGCCAAGCCGCCGATGGGGTTGCCCGAGCCGGGGTTGACGTTCACGGCCGTGATGCCGCCGGCCAGGGCGTCGTCAAAGCCGGGATCGAAAGGGTCGACGGCGTCAATGGCCCGGACCGCCGCCATGACGGGGTCCGTCATCTCGTTGACATCGCTGGTGGACCCCACCTCGCCTTCCGGATGCATGCCCAGGTGCACATGCGCGTCGATGAAGCCAGGCAGCAGCCACTGGCCCGTGGCGTCGAGCACGTCGGCCCCTTCCGGCACCTGCACGGAGGCGCCCAGTGCCAGGATCTTCCCGCCTTCCACCAGCACGGTGCCGTCGAAGGGTTCGCCCTCGATCGGCACCACATGCGCATTGGTGATGGCCAGCACGCGCCTCTTCGCGGCGTCCGCGGCTTCCCGGATGGCAGCGCTGATGGAGGCGGTATTGACGGCCGGCGCGGCCTTTCCCTTCCCGCCGCCCGGCTTCCCGCCCGGCTTGCCACTCTGCTTCCCACCCGGCTGGGCGGGCCGGGCCGGCCTGGTCACGCGGCCCGGGACAAATGCTGGTTTGGGGGTGGGCTGTGTGGGGGTCATGACGGCCTTTCAATGCGTGCGCGGGGTTCGCGTCGGAATCATGGCGGGCCGGTGGGCCCACCCCCAAGCTACC
Organism: Arthrobacter sp. A2-55; assembly: GCF_025548615.1. NCBI lineage: Bacteria > Bacillati > Actinomycetota > Actinomycetes > Micrococcales > Micrococcaceae > Arthrobacter > Arthrobacter sp. A2-55. Next base: position 1,420 of record NZ_JAJLOZ010000084.1, read on the forward strand.
GCGTCCCCGCCGGCCGGGGCCGGATTCCGGCACGTATGCTGGCTTGATGACGCAAAAAATTGCCCTGGTCACCGGCGTGGGCCGCACCGTCGGGATTGGTGCGGGAATCGCCCGGGCGCTCGCCGCCGACGGGTGGGACCTGGTCCTGAACTACTGGCAGCCCTACGACGCGCGCATGCCCTGGGGCGTCCAGCCCGACGACGTTGCCGCCCTGTGTGCCGAGCTCACGGATGCCGGTGCGCGAACCTGGGCCATGCCGGCGGACCTCGCGGACCCGTCCGCCGTCGAACGCTTATTCGTGCAGATCGCACAAGAGGCCGGGCCGCTGGAAGGCATGGTGCTGTCCCACAGCGAGTCGGTGGATTCGGCCATTCTGGACACGACGCCGGAGAGCTTTGAACGCCACTTTGCCGTCAACACCCGCGCCAGCTGGCAGCTCATTGCGGCCTTCGCACGACAGGCCGGGCCGCGCGGCGGCGCCATCGTGGCGCTGACCAGCGACCACACAGCGTTCAACCTGCCGTACGGCGCCTCCAAGGGTGCCCTCGACAGGATTGTCATTGCCGCGGCGAGGGAGCTGGGCGGGCAGGGCATCAGCGCCAACGTGCTCAACCCCGGCCCCGTCGACACCGGCTGGATGAATGAGGCCGTCAGGGCTGAACTGACGGCCCTCCAGCCGGGCGGACGGCTCGGCACGCCCGCGGACGTGGCCCCGACGGTGGCTTTCCTGCTCTCCCCCGGCGGGCACTGGGTGAGCGGGCAGCTGATCAAGGCCGACGGCGGCTTTTCGGCGTAGCCGAGCCCGGGGCCGGGCCCGTAGCTGTGCCCGTGGCCGCAACGGTGCACGGCCCGCAACCACGCGCGATGGCCGTAGTCAGAAAGCCGTCAAGATGATGAGCAGGGGCGTCAAGAAGGCGTAAAAACCGGGGGCACGGCGCCTGCCGGGGTGTGCGATTGACTCAACGATCGAATCACACCCTGAAGGCAGGTCTCCAATGGCACTACTGACGTGGCTCATTTTGGGACTGGTGGGGCTCGCCCTGCTGGTCTACCTTTTCGCCGCCCTGATCCGCCCCGAGAAGTGGTGAGTGACGGCCATGGAGCTGAACCTTTTCTCCTTCATCACCCAGCTGGCCGTGCTGGTGCTGCTACTGGGGGCGGCCCACCAGCCGCTTGGCGCCTACCTGTCCACAACGTTCACCAGCCGCCGCCACCTGGCCCTTGAACGCGGGCTGTACAAGGTGTCCGGTGTCGATGCCCAGGCGGACCAGCACTGGAAGGTCTATGTGCGGTCGCTGCTGGCCTTCAGCGCGCTGTCCATAGTGGTGGTGTTCCTGGGCCAGCTGCTGCAGGGCGTGCTGCCCTTCAACCAGGGACACGGCGCCGTGGATCCGTGGGTCGCACTGAACACGGCCGTCTCCTTCGTCACCAACACCAACTGGCAGACGTACGCGCCGGAGGCAACGCTGGGCTTTGGCGTGCAGATGCTGCTGCTGGCGGTGCAGAACTTCCTCTCCGCCGCCGTCGGGCTGGCCGTGGTGGTGGCCCTGGTCCGCGGGCTGGTCCGCTCCGAGACCCACAATGTGGGCAATTTTTGGGTGGACCTGACCCGGGGCACCTTCCGGGTCCTGCTGCCGCTGGCCACCGTGGCGGCCGTGGTGCTGGTCATTACGGGGGTGGTGCAGAACTGGGGCGGCACGGACATCCACACCCTGGCCTCCCATGCAGCACAAACCGTGCCCGGCGGGCCCGTCGCATCCCAGGAAGCCATCAAGGAGCTGGGCACCAACGGCGGCGGCTATTTCAACGCCAATTCCGCCCACCCCTTCGAAAACCCAAACGCGTTCAGCAGCCTGTTTGAGGTGTTCCTGCTCCTGCTGATCCCGTTTTCGCTGCCGGCCATGTACGGGCGGATGGTGGGGGACAGGCGCCAGGGCTACACCGTGCTGACAGTTATGGTGGCCTTCTGGCTGGTCTCCACGTCCCTGATGGCCTGGGCCGTGGGATCCTACGCCCACACGGGGACCGGCGTGGGGGAGGGGTTTGAGCAACGGCTGGGGGTTGCCCCGAGCGCCATTTTTGCCACGGCCACCACCCTGACCTCCACAGGCGCCGTCAATGTGGCGCACGATTCCCTGCCCCCTCTGGCCGGGGGCCTGGCCATGCTGAACATGATGCTGGGAGAAATCGCGCCCGGCGGCGTGGGCTCGGGCTTGTACGGGCTGCTGGTGCTGGCCGTCGTCGCCGTTTTCATTGGCGGCCTCATGGTGGGCCGGACGCCGGAATTTCTGGGCAAGAAGATTGGCGCCGCGCCCATGAAGCTGGTGGCGGTCTACATTCTCACCACCCCGGTCCTGGCCCTGGCCGGCACCTCGCTCACCGCAGGCATTCCGGCCCTGGCCGCCAATGCACCCGCCTCCGGCCCGCACGGCTTCAGCGAAATCCTCTACGCGTTCACCTCCGCCGCCAACAACAACGGCTCAGCCTTTGGCGGCATCACCACGTCCGGCCCGCCGCTGGCCGCCATGCTGGCTGTAGTCATGCTGCTGGGCCGCTTCATCCCCATGGTGCTGGTGCTGGCGCTGGCCGGAACGCTGGCCAAACAACGCAAGGTCCCGGACACCGCCGGCACCCTGGCCACCCACGGACCCTTGTTCGCCACCCTCCTCGGCGGCGTGTCACTGCTGGTCACCGCCCTCATCTACTTCCCGGCGCTCGCCTTGGGCCCGGCTGCTGAAGGACTCCTGAAATGAACCTCGCCAACACGCTGGCCGCCTTTCCGCTGGCCGTCCGCAAGTTCAACCCCCGCCTGCTGGTCCATTCACCCGTCATGTTCACGGTGTTCATCGGATCCCTGGTGTGCACCCTGGTGAGCATCCAGCAGCTGGTGCAGGGTTCCCCCGTGGCCATTTTTTCCACCCTGGTCACGGTGTGGCTGTGGCTGACGGTGCTGTTTGGCAACCTGTCGGAGGCCATCGCGGAGGGCCGCGGCAAGGCCCAGGCGGACAGCCTGCGGGCCGCGCGCACCTCCGTCATGGCACGACGCCGGCTGGCCGGCCCGGGCGGGCCCGGCACCTTCACCGAGGAGCTGGTGCCGGGCACCGAACTGGCGGTGGGCGACATTGTTGTCTGCGAGGCCGGGGACCTGATCCCGAGCGACGGCGACGTCATCGAAGGCCTGGCCAGCGTGGACGAATCCGCCATCACGGGGGAGTCCGCGCCAGTCATCCGCGAATCCGGCGGCGACAGGAGTTCCGTCACGGGCGGCACCATGGTGCTGTCGGACAAGATCGCCGTCCGCATTACGGCCGCCAGCGGCAAGACGTTCCTGGACCGGATGATCGCGCTGGTTGAAGGCTCCACCCGGCAGCGCACGCCGAATGAAATTGCCCTGAACGTGCTCCTGGCCTCCCTGACCATCGTCTTCGTGGTGTGCGTAATGGCCCTGGCACCGATGGCCAACTTTGCCAACGCACTGCCCACGCCCGTGGTGCTTGTTGCCCTGCTGGTCTGCCTCATCCCCACCACCATCGGCGCCCTGGTGCCGGCCATCGGCATCGCCGGCATGGACCGGCTGATCCAGCGCAACGTGCTGGCCACCTCAGGCCGGGCAGTGGAGACAGCCGGCGACATCACCACCCTGCTGCTCGACAAGACGGGCACCATCACCTACGGCAACCGCCGTGCCGTGGAGTTTGGCCCGGCCGACGGCGTGGCACCCTTCCGCCTCATCGCCGCCGCCCGCCTGTCCTCGCTGGCAGACGAAACCCCCGAGGGGCGCTCCATCGTGGACCTGGCGCTGGAGCAGGGGGACGGCCAGCCGGCCCAGGCTCCGGAGGAACTGTCCGCGGACGTGGAGGTGATCGAGTTCAGCGCAGTGACGCGCATGTCGGGCCTGAACCTGCCCCCCGGGCACCCGGCGAATCCCGGGACCCGCGTCCTGGAGGTGCGCAAGGGTGCCGCTGCCGCCGTCGAGCGGTATGCCTTGGAACGCGGCGGCTTCGTGCCGCAGGAACTCGAGGACAAGGTTGTGGAAATCTCCGCCACCGGCGGCACGCCCCTGCTCGTGGCCACCTTTGACGGCACGAGGGCGCAGGTGCTCGGCGTCATCCACCTGGCCGATGTGGTCAAGCCCGGCATGAAGGAACGGTTTGCCCAGCTGCGGGCCATGGGCATCAGGACCATCATGATCACCGGCGACAACAAGATCACGGCAGGTGCCATTGCGGGGGAGGCCGGAGTGGATGACTTCGTGGCCGAGGCCACCCCGGAGGACAAGCTGGCAGTCATCAAGCGCGAACAGGAGGCGGGGCGGCTGGTGGCCATGACCGGCGACGGCACCAATGACGCCCCTGCGCTCGCGGCGGCGGATGTGGGGGTGGCCATGAACTCGGGCACCAGCGCAGCCAAGGAGGCCGCCAACATGGTGGACCTGGACTCGGACCCCACCAAGTTGATCGACGTGGTGGGGATCGGCAAGCAGCTGCTCATCACCCGCGGATCGCTGACCACGTTTTCGGTGGCCAATGACGTGGCGAAGTACTTCGCCATTGTGCCCGGCCTGTTTGCCGCCACCTTCCCCGGGCTGGGACTGCTGAACATCATGGGGCTCCACTCCCCGGAGAGCGCCATCCTTTCGGCGGTCATCTTCAACGCAATCATCATTGTGCTGCTGGTGCCGCTGGCGCTGCGCGGGGTGAAGTACAGGGCGGTGTCGGCGGCCAAGGCCTTGTCCCGCAACCTGCTCATCTACGGCCTGGGCGGCGTCATTGCCCCGTTCATTGGCATCAAGCTGCTTGACCTTGTGGTCGCCCTCATTCCCACCATCGCCTAAACCATACGGATTGGTCATCGCCATGAACGCCTACGGACGCCAGCTGCTCACCTCGCTGCGGTTCCTCTTCTTCGCCACACTTCTTTTGGGCCTGGCCTACCCCGCGCTGGTCTTCGGCGTCGGGCAGCTCGCAGCGCCCGCCCAAGCCAACGGCTCCATCATCACGGTGTCGGGGCAGCCGGCAGGGTCGTCCCTGCTGGCGCAGCCGGTCACCGGCGACGGGTATTTTTACCCGCGGCCCTCCGCCGTCGGCTGGGACCCTTCGCAATCCTCCGCCTCCAACCTCGGCCCGAACCAGCCCGCCCTGGTGGCGGCCATCGCCAAGAACCGGGCCGCCGTGGCGGCACGGGAGCAGGTGCCCCCGGCCAGCGTCCCGATGGACGCCGTCACGGCCAGCGGCTCCGGGCTGGACCCGGACATCTCCCCGGCCTATGCCGCCCTCCAGGTGCCGCGGGTGGCCCGGGCCAGCGGGCTGGGAGAGGCTGCCGTCAAGGCGCTCGTCGCGGAGCACACCAGCAACGGCTTCCTGGCGTTCCTGGGCCAGCCGGCCGTAAACACCACCACGCTCAACGCCGCGCTGGCAACACTGCGCGCGGGGCACTGACAGCAAACAAATACCGACTGCGACAATGGGACCATGGCACGAGGCATCTTGCGTATTTTCCTGGGGGCTGCCCCCGGCGTGGGCAAAACCTACGCCATGCTGGATGAAGGCCATGCCCAGGCAGCGGCCGGCGTGGACGTGGTGGCCGGAATTGTGCTGGACCACGGCCGCGAGCAGACCCGCGCACAGATGGCGGGGCTCCAGGCCCTGCCCACCCGCACCTTCACCTACCGGGAGGCCGAATTTGAGGAGCTGGACGTGGCGGCCCTGCTGGCGCGGCGCCCCGCACTGGCCCTCGTGGATGAGTACGCGCACTCCAATGTTCCGGGGGCCGGCAATGCCAAGCGCTGGCAGGACGTGGAGGAACTGCTCGCCGCCGGGATCGATGTCTACTCAACCGTGAATGTCCAGCACCTGGCGTCCCTGGGGGATGTGGTGGAGTCCATCACCGGGGTCCGGCAGCAGGAAACGGTGCCCGATGAGGTGGTGCGCCGGGCGGACCAGATTGAGCTGGTGGACATCCCGCCGGAACTGCTGCGCCAGCGCCTGAGTGCGGGCAACGTCTACACGCGGGACAAGGTGGATGCCGCCCTGGCCAACTACTTCCGGCTGGGCAACCTGACGGCACTGCGCGAATTGGCCCTCCTGTGGCTGGCCGACAGGGTGGAGGAAGGCGTGGCGGCCTACCGGCAAAGCCACGGCATTGAGGCAAGCTGGCCCACCCGCGAACGCGTGGTGGTGGGGTTGACCGGCGGGGCGGAAGGCGAGTTCCTGCTGCGCCGGGCGGCCCGCATCCTCAGCCGGGTGAGCGGCGGGGAACTGCTGGCCGTCCACATTCCACGGTCTGACGGCGTTGCCGGGGATGTGCCGCTGGCCTTGGAAAGCCAGCGCCAGCTGGTCACCGACCTGGGCGGCACCTACCACTCCGTGGGCGGCGAGGACCCCGCCCGGGCCCTGCTGGACTTTGCCCGCAGCGTGGGCGCCACCCAAATCGTCATTGGCTCTTCACGGCGCAAGCCCCTGCTGGGGTTCCTGGCCCGGCCGGGCGTGGGCGCCCAGGTGGTACGCGGCGCCGGGGACATGGACGTCCACATGGTGCCGCACCCCCTCGTGGGCAAGGGCCGGACCATGTCAGGCCGGGGAGACCTGAACCGGAAACGCATCCTGGCAGGATTTGCGCTGGCCCTGGTGCTGCCCGTCCTGGTGCAGCTGGCCACAGGCGACCTGAGCCTGCAGCTGACCATGCTCATCCAATTTGCCGCCACCATTGCCGTGGCCCTGCTGGGAGGCCTGTGGCCTGCCGTCGCGGCAGCCGTGTGGAGCAGCCTGCTGCTGAACTTTTACTCCGCTCCGCCCGTAGGCACCCTGAACATCAGCGACCCCCAGAACCTGCTGGCCCTGGCCATCTTCCTGGTGGTCGCCGTGGCGGTGGCACTCGCCGTGGACCAGTCGGCCCGCCGGTCACGGGACGCGGTCAAGGCCGGGGCGGAAGCGGCCACACTTAGCGAACTGGCCCGCGGCATGCTCGCCTCCCAGGACACCGTCCAGGTGTTTCTGGAACAGGTCCGCGAACACTTCGGGATGCGGGCCGTGACGCTCTACAGCGGCTCGGGGCCCGAGATCAGCACGTGGCATGCGGACGCTTCCGTCGGAGAGGATCCGCCGGCAAGCCCTGGCCAGGCCGACAATGTGCAGGAGGTGTCAGGGCGTTGGGTCCTGGGCCTGAGCGGGAGGGTGCTGCCGGCAAGCGACCGCCGCCTGCTGGGGGCCTTCGGCGCCCACCTGATTGCCCTTGAACAACGCCAGGCCCTGACCGCAAGCCAGCGCGAAAACCAGCAGCTGTCCCAGGACAACAAGATCCGCACCTCCGTGCTGCGTGCCGTGTCCCATGACCTGCGGACGCCCCTGGCCGGCATCAAGCTGGCCGTCAGCAGCCTGCGCCAAAGCGACGTCACATTCAGCCCCGCCGATGAGGCGGAGCTGCTCGCCACGATTGAGCACTATTCGGACCGGATGGATGCCCTGGTCGGCAACCTGCTGGACATGTCCCGGCTCAGTGCCGACATGGTCTCCCCGGTGCTGGGCGCAGTCATGTGGCAGGAGGTCCTGCCGGCGGCCCTGCACGGTGTGGCCGCGGGCCGGGTGCGCAGCGAACTGCCCCCCAACATGCCGGCCGTCGAAGCGGACCCCGGCCTGCTGGAGCGTGTCATTGCCAACATTGTCGAAAACGCCGAAAAGTACGCCCCAGACTCGGACATACTGGTGGTGGGCTCGGTCGGGGGCAGCGGCAGTGCCACGGTCAACGGCCGCCCGGCCAGCGAGCTGCGCATCATTGACCACGGCAAGGGCGTGCCGGCCGCCAACGTGGTGGCCATGTTCCGCCCGTTCCAACGGCTCGACGACGTCTCCTACAGCGCCCAGGGCGGCACGGGCGTGGGGCTGGGGCTGGCTGTTGCGAAGGGATTTACTGAAATCATGGAGGGTGTGCTGGAAGCGGAAGAAACGCCCGGCGGCGGGCTGACCATGATTGTGCGGCTTCCCCTGTCCACGGGGGCGGTCCAGCAGCGCACACGGAACGGGACACCGGCATGACCACTGTATTGATAGTCGACGACGAGCCGCAGATCCTGCGTGCCCTCCAAATCAACCTCCACGCCCACGGCTACACCGTGGTTCCCGCACCCAACGGCACCGCAGCGCTGCTGGCCGCACAGACCCACGCGATTGACGTCGTCGTGCTTGACCTTGGCCTGCCGGACATGGACGGGCTGGAGGTGATTGCCGGGCTTCGCGGCTGGACGGAGGTGCCCATCATCGTGCTGACCGCCCGGCATGGTTCCCTGGACGTGGTGGAGGCGCTGGACGCCGGTGCTGACGACTACGTCACCAAGCCGTTTGGCCTGGACGAGCTGTTGGCGCGGCTGCGGGCCGCGTCGCGGCGGGCGGGCGCCCAGGCCGCCGAACCCCTGGTCGAAACGCCTGAATTCACGGTGGACCTGGCCAACAAGCGGGTCACCCGGCGCGGCGAGGCGGTGCGGATGACGCCCACGGAATGGAACGTGCTGGAGCTGCTGGTGCGAAATCCCGGCCGGCTGGTCAGCCAGCAGCAGATACTGTCGGAGGTGTGGGGGCCGGCCTATGCCAAGGAGACCCACTACCTGCGCGTGTACATGGCGCAACTGCGGCGCAAGCTTGAGGCAGATCCCGGCAATCCCGTCCACTTGCTGACCGAGGCCGGCATGGGGTACAGGTTTTCGCCGTAAAGGGCGCAAGAGGGAGGACCAGGCATGAAACTGACGGTATTTGGTGCCAGCGGGAAGGTCGGGCAGGAAATTGTGCGGCAGGCGCTCGCGGCCGGGCACGGCGTGACGGCCGTGGTCCGGGCCCGTTCCCGGCTGCCCATTTCGGGCCAGGACCTGGAGATTGTTGAGGTGCCGGTGCTCGATGACCCGGAGCGCCTCCGTGGTGCTGTGGAGGGACGGGACGCGGTGCTTTCCGCCGTCGGCCCGGGCAGCCGCAAGCAGGCCGGCTCAACGGCGCCGGTCACGCGCACCATCACGGCAGCCATGGGGCTGGCCGGGGTGCGCCGGCTGCTGGTGGTCAGCGCCTCACCGTTGGGACCCGTGCCGGAGGGGCAGCCGTTCCTGCTGCGGACCGTCATCACGCCCATAGTCGACCGCATTTTTCGAGAGAACTATGTCGACCTGCGAATCGTGGAGAGCGAACTGGCCGACAGCGGGCTGGACTGGACGGCGGTTCGCCCGCCGCGCCTGCTGGATACGCCGGCCACGGGCGTCTACCGGACCGCCGTCGAGTCCAACCTGCGTGGCGGCTGGCAGATCAGCCGCGGGGATGTCGCCCACGCCATGCTGGCCATGATCGGCGATCCGGCAACATTTGGACACGGTGTGGGCGTCGCCTACTGACGCTTGGTTGTAGCGTTGACGCATGAGCGAAACCCCTGCCGGCACAGTCCTCGCCCTGTGCCGGGTGCACCAAATGGCCACCACGGACACCGGCTTTGGCGTCACCGCCATTGACAAGCGTCCCGTTGAGGGGCCCGTGGGCGTGCGCAGGTTTGGCGTCTTTGGCGACTTCCAGGGCGACCGTGAGCACCATGGCGGCCCCGACCAGGCCGTGTACGCGTACTCGCAGGAGGATGCAGACTACTGGCGCACCCAGCTGGGCCGGGACATCCCGCCTGGCCTCTTTGGCGAGAACCTGCGCACGGAAGGGGTCCAAACCACCGGCGCCGTCATTGGTCAGCGCTGGCGCATTGGAAAGCACTTGCTGCTGGAGGTGACCTCTCCCCGCGTCCCGTGTGCCACTTTTGCCGAGCGGATCGCGGAGCCGCAGTGGGTCCGGCGCTTCACGGAGGCAGGCCGCGTGGGCTGCTATTTTCGGGTCATCCACAAGGGCAAGGTGCAGGCCGGGGATCCGATTGTTGTGGAGTCCACCCCGGCCCACGGCATCACGGTGGGCAAGTTCTTCTCCGATCCAACCGTGGAGGATGTGCTCACGCTCCAGGCCCTGCACGACGCCGGCGAAATCACCTTGAGCAGGCATTACGACAAGTACTTCCCGCGGATCCTGCAGGCGGCCAAGTAGCTTCGCGGCAGCCGGGCCGGGCGTTTGTGCGCAACCTCACTGGGAGCCATCGACTTTGGGCAGCCCGAATGGGTAAGGTATGCCCTACAATTTAAACATCCCCCACTCCGGTATCTCCTTTTATTTTCTGCCCAATTTTTGAGGCAGGAGCCTGAAGTGTATGGGGCCCGCGGAAATTGCGCGGGCAAGTAGCGTTCATAGGGGATTGCCGGCAAAGAAACGTCACACGGTGTTGGCCTTGGCTGGCACCGGCGGCCGTACCAACGGTGCGCATGTGGCGCGAGATCCTGCCTGGGATACCTGTTGCGGCTGGATTTCGAGTAATGCGGCACCCTCGCCGCCCGGCCCTATGAATGAGGACATTTACCACCATGCCCGAAAATACCACTGACACCGCTTCCGGTTCCGTCACCATCAACAAGGAAGACGCCCCGGAAGTTACTTTTGCCGAACTTGGCATCGACGGCCGCGTGCTGTCCGCCCTGAGCGACGTCGGCTACGAAAAGCCTTCCCCCATCCAGGCCGCCACGATCCCGCTGCTCCTTGAGGGCCGCGACGTGGTGGGCCTTGCCCAGACCGGCACGGGAAAGACGGCCGCCTTCGCGGTTCCGGCCCTGTCCCGCATGGCTGAGCTGATGGACCTCAACGGCCCCACCAAGAACACCCAGATCCTGGTGCTGGCCCCCACCCGCGAGCTTGCCCTGCAGGTTGCCGAAGCGTTCACCGCCTACGCCAAGTACATGGACAACTTCTCCGTTCTGCCCGTCTACGGCGGCTCCGCCTACGGACCCCAGCTGGCCGGCCTGCGCCGCGGCGCCCAGGTGGTTGTCGGCACTCCCGGGCGTGTCATCGACCACCTGTCCAAGGGCTCCCTTGACCTGTCCCACCTGCAGTACCTGGTGCTGGACGAGGCCGACGAGATGCTCCGCATGGGCTTCGCCGAAGATGTTGAGCAGATCCTCTCGCAGACCCCGGATGAGAAGCAGGTTGCCCTGTTCTCCGCCACCATGCCGGGCCAGATCCGCCGCATCTCCAAGCAGTACCTGAACAACCCTGCCGAGGTCACGGTCAAGGCCAAGACCACCACGGGCGCCAACACCCGCCAGCGTTACCTGCAGGTCATGGGCCCGCATAAGCTCGACGCCCTGACGCGTGTGCTTGAAGTTGAAGAGTTCGACGGCGTCATCGCGTTTGTGCGCACCAAGATGGCCACCGAGGAACTGGCTGACAAGCTGAAGTCCCGCGGATTCCAGGCGGCCGCCATCAACGGCGACATCCCGCAGCAGCAGCGCGAGCGGACCATCGAGGGCCTGCGTGACGGACGCTTCGACATCCTGGTGGCCACCGACGTTGCCGCCCGCGGCCTGGACGTGGAGCGCATCTCCCACGTCATCAACTACGACATCCCCCACGACACCGAGTCGTACGTGCACCGCATTGGCCGCACGGGCCGCGCCGGCCGCTCCGGCGACGCGATCCTCTTCATGACCCCGCGGGAAAAGTACCTGCTGCGCGCCATCGAGAAGGCCACCCGCCAGCCGGTGGAGCAGATGCACCTTCCCTCCGCGGAGACCATCAACACCCTGCGCCTGGGCAAGTTTGCCGAGAAGATCACGGAAACCCTGGCCACCAAGGACGTCGCCAAGTTCCGCGACCTGATCGCCAGCTACGAGGAAGAGCACGATGTTCCGGCCTCGGAAATTGCCGCGGCACTGGCTGTCATGGCCCAGGGCGGCCAGCCGCTGTTGGTCAACGACCTCCCGGCGGCCCCGGAATACCAGAAGAAGGAACGCTCCAAGGACGGCTTCGGCTCCCGCGGCCCGACCCGCACCCTGACCGAGGGCAACGCCACCTACCGCATCTCGGTGGGCCGCCGCCAGCGCGTCATGCCCGGCTCCATCGTTGGCGCCATTGCCAATGAAGGCGGGCTTTCCTCGGCCCAAATCGGCGGCATCGACATCCGTTCCGACCACACCCTGGTGGAACTGCCGGCCGAGCTCAGCAAGGACCAGTGGCGCGCGCTAAGCAAGACCCGCATCGGCGGTGAGCTCATCAACCTCGAGCTGGACAAGGGCCGCCGCCCTGCGTCCGCCGGCGCAGGCGCCCCGTACCGTGACCGCAATGACCGCGGCCAGGGCGGCTTCAAGAAGAAGTACGACGGCGGCCAGGGCGGCTACCGCGGAGGCGATCGCGAACGCGGTTCGGACCAGGGCTACGGTGCTGAACGCCAGGGCCACACGGGCCACGGCGGCGGCGACCGCCGTCCCCGCCACGAAGGCGGCGGCCAGAACTACAACAGCAAGGGCAAGTGGTAAACACGCCCACCTCTGCGGCACCCATCGGTGACGTGGTGATGTGAGGCCTCGAAAGGGGGCGGGATGCCGTACGCGGGCATCCCGCCCCCTTTTTGACAGGGTGGCCCAAGCCGGCTGTGACGCATATCATTTTCACCGCGCCGAAGTCCCGGAATCCACGTTCCCGGGCTCGCCGCCAACGGCCCGTTGTGGCCGGTTTTGGGCCGAAAAATGCCTGTACGGACCCTGAAGCAATGCCGAAAATCCGGGGTGGGAACCCTCGATTTCGCATCCTGCAAAACCGCTGGTAAAGTATTTTCTCGTTGCCCCCCTAGCTCAGTGGTAGAGCGCGTTCTTGGTAAGAACGAGGTCACCGGATCGATTCCGGTGGGGGGCTCGCAAATGGGTGGGCTCGTGTCAAGACGGTTTTGGCCGCGGAACACGGGCCAAACCCATTTATGGCGGCGTAGCTCAGTTGGTTAGAGCGCACGACTCATAATCGTGAGGTCGGGAGATCGAGCCTCCCCGCCGCTACAAAAATACGACCCGTAGTCTTAGGCTGAAGAAGCTGAAGGCTGCGGGTTTTTTGTGTTCCGGCACGGCCTTTCGGCAGCGAAGGTTTCCACACGGCGTGGACGGAAGGCAAGGGAGCACCATGAAGAAGGCCATGATCATCGGCGGGCACGGAAAGATCGCCCTGCTGCTTGCCCCGCTGCTCAGGGATGCCGGCTGGGACGTCTCAGGCGTGATCCGCAGCGCGGCCCAGATTGACGATGTAGCCGCGGCGGGCGCCACGCCGGTGGTGCACGACGTCGCTTCCTCCTCCGTGGACCAGCTCGCTGCCCTGGTGGCCGGGCAGGACGCCGTCATCTGGTCAGCGGGCGCCGGGGGCGGCAGCGCCGAACGCACCTACGCGGTGGACCGCGACGCGGCCATCCGCTCCATGGACGCCGCCGAAAAGGCAGGGGTGGGCCGCTACGTCATGGTGTCCTACCTGGGGGCCCGCACCGACCACGGGGTGCCGCCGGGGGACAGCTTCTTCGCCTACGCGGAAGCCAAGGCGGCTGCGGACACGCACCTGCGCGCCATGGGCCTGGCCTGGACCATCCTGGGGCCCGGGGCCCTGACCTCGGACGAAGCCACGGGAACTGTCACCACCACGGTGGATCCGGCCCGCCGCAACACCTCACGCGCCAACGTTGCCTTGGTTGCAGCCGCCGTCCTGGACCGCCCGGACACCGTGCGGCGCACCATCGAGTTCACCGACGGGGACACGTCCGTCGAGCAGGCGCTCAACGCCTGAGTTCCAGCGCCTCCCGCAAGAACGCGGCTCCCCGTCCTGCGTTGAACCCATGCCTGGCCGGCCCCGTTTGTCCTTTCAAGCCCGGCCACCAGGGTTGGGGTACTCACAAGGGACACACCATGAAGAATTTTCGGCTGGCTGTTGGCGCCACGGCGCTGGGGGCCGGCCTGCTGCTCGCGGGCTGCGCAGGGACAACCGCCCAGCCCGCACCGCCGCCGTCGTCGTCCGCGTCGACGGCACCCACCACCGCGAAGGCCATCCCGACCCCGTCGCATTCGGCCAAGCCGGTGCCCAAGCCAGTGAAGCGCCCGGTCGCACCGCTTGCTCCCGTCCCCGCACCGCCGCCTGTCGTCATGCCAGCCCCGCCGCCTGCGGTCATTCCGGCACCGCCGCCTGTCATGCAACAACCGCCAGCGCCGGTCCGCAACGGCGGCGACCACGAAGGCGACAACAACGGCGGGCCCGACGACGGCGACGGCCTCATGTGAACCGCGCCAGTTCCGAATCCAGCTCGCGGAAGCAAGGAATTCGCATGCATTCCCCCTCAGTGCCTCGCGCAACGTTGGCCGCGACCGTTCCCGGAGGCCACCTCCGGTCCGGGCGGCGTCGTCCGGGTTTTCGTGGTTCACGGCGGGCCCGGCGCCTGCCGGCTGGCTCGCCTTGGAACTGCCGGGCCGGGCCGCGGTGCTGGCGTACCCTCCCACAGCGGCCCCTGTGCAAAGCGATTCGGGCACGGTGGCGGCGGAAACCGCCGGTCCGGGCGGGCAGCCGGTACTTTACCTCAATGCCACACCGCAGCAGGGCAGCGAAACCCTGGCCAACTGGCGATCGTTCCGACTGGCCCACCTCAGGGGCGAACACGCTGTGGGCGCCGCCCTTGACGCGTCCGCCGCAGGCCTTGCCTTCCGCGGCGGCACCGGTTCCTGCGTCCTTGACGACTATGTGACCCGCATCGGGGCGCACCATTACCGGGAGATCGCCTGTCTCGTGACCGGCGTCCGCGGCAGCACCGTGATCGTCGCCGCCACACCGGCCGACAGATGGAACGCAGAACGTGGCATTCTCGAGCAGGCGGTGGACTCCTATGATGTCCTGTAGGCATCCGCGAGCGCCGCGATGACGCCGTCTCCCCGAACCCGGCCGGGACGTTCCGGCCAGGGCCAGCACCCTGGCAGCCTGCGCCGCCCGTTCGCCTGGCGTGCGGTCAGCGCAGTCCTGGCTGTTGACGCGGCGCTGTTCCTGGCGACGCTGACGCAGTACGGCTACCACCGGGATGAGCTGTATTTTCGGATCTTGTCCATGCATCCCGCCTGGGGGTACGTGGACCAGTCGCCCCTGACGCCCATGGTGGTCCGTGCCGGGATTTGGGCGTTGGGGGACAACCTTTGGGCGGTTCGCGTCCCGGCGATGCTTTTCGCCTTGGGCGCCGTGGCCCTGACGGCCCTGCTGGCGGCCGAACTTGGGGGCGGCAGCCGCGCCCAGCTCCTGGCCGCAGCCGGCATCAGTTCCACGTTCGTCTTCATTGCCGGACACATCCTGCTGACGGCGTCCCCCGACATGCCGGCCTGGCTGGGCTTCATCCTCTTTGCCTCCAGGGCCCTGCTCAGAAACAGGCCGCGGTGGTGGCTGGCGGCGGGCATCGTGGCGGGGCTGGCGAGCTACAACAAGTGGTTGATTGCGCTGTTGCTCATCGGCTTCCTCGCCGGCCTGCTGCTGTCCGGCCCGCGCAGGGCCCTTGCCGGGCGGTGGCTCTGGGCCGGCGTGCTGGCCGCCGTGGTTGTCGGGGCTCCGAATTTCATTTACCAGCTCACCGCGGGCTGGCCCGAGGTGACGATGGCCGGGGCGCTGGCGAATGACAAGGGCGGCGGCGACAAGGCGTACTTTGTCCCGTTTCAGCTCATACTGCTCGGATTCACCGTTGCACCAATCTGGGTTGCCGGCTTCACGGCACTCTTTCGACGCCGGGAATGGCGTCCGGTGCGGGCATTTGCCTGGGCCTACCCGGCCGTCTGCCTGATCGTTCTCGCCACAGGTGGCCAGCCGTATTACACCTTTGGACTGCTCGCGTTCGCCTACGCCGCCGGATCGGTGGTTGCTGTCCAGTGGGCACGCGACCGGGCCGTGCGGCGGGCCGGCCTTTGGGCCGCCGTCGGGGTTGCGGCTGCCATGGCCGTGGTGGTGGCGCTGCCGGTGATTCCGGCGGCCTCCCTGCCTCCCGTCATCGCCACAGTGAACCAGACTGCCAGGGACTCCGTGGGGTGGCCGGCCTACGTGGCGGAGGTCGCCCGGGTCTATGGTGCGCTGACGCCAGCCGAGAGGGCGCACACCGTGCTGCTGGCCCAAAATTACGGCGAGGCGGGCGCGCTGGACAGATTCGGGCCCGGACTGGGCCTTCCCGCGGTGTTCAGCGGACACAACCAGCTGCACGCCTACGGACCCCCGCCGGCGGCGGCGACCACGGCCATTTCAGTGGGCTTCGACGACCTTTCCGCCGATTTCTCCTCCTGCACGGTGGAAGCCAGGCTGGACAACGGCGAAGGGGTGCAGAACGAGGAACAGGGGCGGGCCGTCATGGTCTGCCGGGGCCTGCGCGCCCCCTGGGCGGCCCTCTGGCCCGGGATGCAGCACTACGGCTGAATTCGGGACTGGGAGCGCTAGGGTGGGAGCGTGGAGCAGCTTGTACTGATCGTCGGACTCTTGTTCGCCACCGTTGTCGCCGTCGGCCTGGGGGACCGCCTCAGGCTGCCGTACCCCGTGCTCATGCTGATCATGGCCGGGGCCATGACGTTCATTCCCGGCTTCCCGGACCTGAGGATCGACCCCGAGCTGATCCTGCCCATCTTCTTGCCGCCGCTGCTTTTTGCCACGGCCCAAAAGAGCTCCTGGTCCGTGTTCCGGATTCGCTGGCGCACCATTGTGCTGCTGGCCGTGGCCCTTGTGGTGGTGTCCACGGCCCTGGTGGCCGGTGCGGCGTGGCTGTTGATCCCCGGCATTGGCGTTCCCGCTGCGCTGGCGCTGGGCGCCATGACCGCGCCGCCGGACCCTGTGGCCGTGGAATCCGTGGCCGGGCGCGTGCACATGCCCCGGCGGCTGGTCACCGTGCTGCAAAGCGAGGGCCTGTTCAACGACGCGGCCGCCATCGTGATCTTCCAAGCGGCAGTGGCCAGCGCCGTCGGCGGGGAGACCTTCGGGCTCGGGGTGGTGGGCAAGTTTGTGCTGGGAGCCGTGCTCGCCGTCGTCGCCGGCATGCTCATGGGCTGGCTGACGGGCCTGATCACCCGGCTCATCACGTCCTCAGTGGCCCGCAGCGCCGTGACCCTGGTGGTGCCGTTTGCCGCGTACATCCTGGCCGAGGAATTCCACGCCTCGGGCGTCATTGCCGTTGTGGTGACCGCGCTGGAAATCAAGCGGCACGCCCGCGCCGAGGACGCCACGGAACGCATTACCCGGGCCGCCTTCTGGGACGTGGTGGAATTGCTCGCGACGGGCCTGGCGTTTGGCCTGGTGGGCTTGGAAGTCCGGGGGGTCGTCAAGGCCGAGGGTGGCGCCATCTGGGGCATGGTTCCCCTGGCGGTTGGCATCAGCGTGCTGGTCATCGCCATCAGGTTCCTCTGGTTTTGGGTGCTCCAGCTGCTTTCCCGCAAGGACCGCGGGGACCTGCCGCCCACCAGCTTCAAGGACGTCGTCATCCTCAGTTGGTGCGGCATGCGGGGGCTCGCCACGCTGGCCCTGGCCCTTGCGCTGCCCGCCGTGCTGCCGTCGGGAGCCCCCTTCCCCGCCCGGCACGAAATTATTGTCATTGCCTGTGCCGTGCTCCTGGCCACCCTGGTCCTGCCGGGGCTGACGCTGCCGTGGCTCATGCGCGTGCTGAAGGCAACGGACGACGGCGTCGAGGAGCGTGAGGCGGCCAAGCTCATGGCCCTGCGCGCCCAGGAAGCTGCCGTGGCGGCCCTGCGCGGCAACGAGGTCATCAGGAACCTGCCGCCGGAAAAGCTGGCCCTGATGAAGGCCAAAATGAAGAAGCTGCACGCCGAGCTGCTCGACGGCGGCCTCCCCGCCGACGATGCCGACGAACGGCGCCGCCGCGGACGGGAGCTGGCCATAGCCGTGCAGACCATTGCGCTCGACGCCGCCCGCCAGGAAGTGCTGACGGCCCGCAATGAGCCGGAGACCGACCCCGAAGTGGCGGACAAGGTGCTCCGCCAGCTGGACCTGCGCACC